>JACCSN010000245.1 GCA_013812985.1 Hyphomicrobiales bacterium
CAGCAGCGGTGGCGGCGACGCGGGCGACGGCGGCGACGGCGGCGACGGCGGCAGCAGCGGCGGCGGATCCGGCGGCGGCTCGGACTAAGTCGCACTGAACGGCATCGGAAGCCGTTCTCCACGATAAGTAGCATCGGATCGGGCGACTTCGGCCGCCCGATTCATTCGCATAGTGGCTCAAGAGACCATGGGCGCCGATCGGATGTCGGCCATGGGTCTGGAGAAGCGTGTTTCTCGCTGAGCCCACCAAGGGGGTGGAGCAAGGTGGCTCACGGCCACCAGAGGAGCTTGCCATGAAAACAGGAACTTTCTTTGCGGCCACGATGTTGGCCGCGCTTCCCAATGTTTCGAGTGCCTCGACGGGCGAGCAGGATGGGTCTCCTGTTGCTTTGTCGTCGAACGTTGAGTCGGTGTCTTATGCTCAACTTTGGTTCCGAGGCCGCCTTGACGCTGGAATCGACGTTTATTTGGCGGCCTGCGAGGGTGGCGAAAATGGTCAGGGCGGCAAAGGTGGCCAGGGCGGCCAGGGCGGCCAGGGCGGTCAGGGTGGGGTAAATGGCCGGAATGGCGATGATGGCGCGGACGGCCGCGACGGTGAGGATGGCGCGGACGGCGACGACGGGCGCGACGGAGAGGACGGCTCGGACGGCGACGGCGGCGGTGGCGGGAGCCATGGCCAAAGCGGCGGGGCCTCGTGTGACAACGGCCAAGATGGGCGCGACGGAGAGAACGGACGCGACGGTGAGGATGGAAGCGACGGAGAAGATGGAAGTGACGGAGAAGATGGACGCGACGGCAAGGACGGACGCGATGGGAAGGATGGGCGTGACGGTGAGGACGGGGAGGACGGGCGAAACGGCAGGAATGGACACGATGGAGAAGACGGGCGCGATGGAGAGGACGGGCGGGACGGCAGGAGCGGAACCGTCCGGACGTGACGCCGTTCGCGTTTGATCGGTAGCGTCGCCGCGGAATTGACCCAAGGCGTGTGTTGGAGGAGACCGTGCCATGAGCTTCGGTCGTGAAGGTGTTCGTCTCTTTGCGGTTGCTCTTCTGGCAGGCGCATCGACGATCTCCCTATCTGCTCCAGCCCGTGCGCAAACCGCGAACGACGCTCTCGTCGACTCGGAGCTTTGCCGTCAGAGATCGAACATCCGCGCCAGGGAGGACTACCTGGAGCTCTGCGCGCAGCAGGACGACCACAATGAGGATCAGGGCATCCCCGTCAGCAGTCGAGGCGGTCACACGTCCGGCGGCGGCGGGGATGACCACTCCGGCGGCAGCGGTGGTGGAGATGATCGCTCCGGCGGCGGCGGTGGTGACGGCGGCGATGGCGGTGCTGGGGGCGACGGCGGCGACAGCACCGGCCCAGGCGATGCCGGCGACGGCGGCGATGGGGGCGATGCTGGCGACGGAGGATCCGGGGGTTCCGGGACGGTGATGCCGGCGGCGGTGATGGCGACGGCGGTGATGGCGGCGACGGCGGCGACGGCGGCGATGTGATCGGCACTGGCGATGCGGGCGACGGAGGCGACGGAGGCGACGGCGGAGCTGGAGGCCCTGACGGGGGCGAAGGTGGTGACGGCGGCGATGGTGGCGACGGCGGCAATGCAATCGGCACTGGCGATGCGGGCGACGGAGGCGACGGAGGCGACGGCGGCGGCGGCATCATCATCGGCGGGGGCGGCGATGGCGGCGACGGCGGCGATGGCGGAACCAGCATCGGCACAGGCGATGCTGGTGATGGCGGAAATGGCGGCGACGGCGGCAACGCGATCGGAACCGGCGATGCCGGCGACGGCGGAAACGGCGGTGAAGGCGGCGATGCGATCGGCACTGGTGATGCCGGCGGTGGAGGGACTGGCGGCGATGGCGGCAACAACATCGGCGGGGGCGACGCAGGGGACGGCAGTGGCGGTGCTGGAAGCTCCGGGGGCGAATCCGGCAACGATCGGGGCTCCGGAAGCAACAAGGGCGGTGGTGGTCTGGGCGGTGGCGGCCTAGGCGGAGACGCCAATACGCTCTAGTTCAGCGCCGCTTTGACGCAACTGGCTCCCGCCTCGCAGCGATGGATGTCGAATGAAGGAAGGGGCGGAAACTCTGTTTTTCGTCCGCTTCACTGTCTGAAAGCGTGTGCTGGAGCGTCCCGCGCGGTTCGCCCTACGCCTTTAGCAGCCATTCATGTTCCGGCTGATTGTGAAAACGCCAGGCTCGCTTCGGGCCGGCCATGACGTTTAGGTAATACAAATCATAGCCGTGGAGCGTGGCGCAGGGGTGATAGCCGCGGGGCACGAGGACGACGTCGCCGTCCTTCACCGCCATCGTCTCGTCGAGGGAGAGGTCATCCGTATAGACGCGCTGGAAGGCAAATCCCTGCGGCGGGTTGAGGCGGTGATAATAGACCTCCTCCAGCGCCGATTCGTGCGGGAGATTGTCCTGGTCGTGCTTATGCGGCGGGTATGACGACGTGTTGCCGCCAGGCGTGATCACCTCAACCACGAGCAGGCTGTCGGCCGGCTCCCATTCCGGAATGATGTTGGTCACGTGGCGGACATTGGAGCCCTTGCCGCGCGTCTCCTGGTGAACGTCGCCGGGGCCGATCAGGCGGGCCGGGTGGCTGCCGCGCCGGCCAGGCGCGGAGCAGATCGCGAGCTCCGCATCCGTTTCCGCAGTCACCGCCCAGTCCGTCCCCGCCGGCACATAAACCGAATACGGCTTGCCGTCGAACGGGCTCATGCGCTCGCCGACCGGGCCGAAGTCGCGGCCGGCGGCCCTCACCTCCAAGCGGCCAGAAACCACGACCAGACAGAGCTCGCGATCGCCGGACTCGCCATTCGCCGATCGCCCGGCCTTCAGACGGTGGAGATCAAACCCGACATAGGTCCAGCCGGCGCTTTCGGGCGTGACCTGGAGTGTCGGTTCTTCCCCGTTCGAGGACACCGGGTCGACTTTCAAGCTGGGCATGTCGGTTCTCCCGCTCAAGCCCCCTTGGCGGAGCGCGTTTGATTCCAGATCGCGACGAGGCGCGCGAAGCCATCGGCCATCTCGCCTACAGCGGTGTTGTCGTCAATCGTCCCGGCGAGCCACTTGCGGGCCGGATCCAGGAAGATCGTGCGCCCGACCGCGAAGCCGCGCACGATCGGCGCCTCCGCCGTCGCCTGAAAGGCCTGGGCCAGCTCGGCTTCAGGCGCCTCCAGTCCCAGAAGTACGACGCCCCGGCACCAGGGGTCATTCCCGGCGATCACATCGCCAATCAGACCCCAAGCCTCGGGCGATGCCTGCGGCTCCAGCTTCCACCAATCCGGTCGGATGCCGGCATCATAGAGTTCCCGCAAGGCGCGGGCGATCGTGTCGCCCTCGAGCGTCCCATGCCGCCCGGCGATGATCTCGACCAGGAGCTCGCGGCCGAGCCGCTTGGCCGCGCCGTGGAGCGCGCGGAGAGTTCTTGTCTGCTCGTCTTTCAGCCCCGGCTCGTCGTCCGGATGGTAGAAGGCGAGGCATTTGACCGTATGCATCACCGGCCATTCGACGAGGCGCGAGCCGATATCGTCCCCGCCTTCGAACCGGAGCGGCCGCGAGCCTGCCTGCTCGACCGGGCGGCCGATCCACAGCGGGTGCTTCGCCGCGTCGAACAGGGCGTCCCGGCCGTAGGTCTCGTCGACGAGCATGCCAAAACCCTGGCGCCCCGCCGCCACCCGCGCCGCCGCCGCGACCGCGAGCCGCTTGAATGTGGCGAGCCGCTCGCGCGGCGCTCCCGCCTGGTCGGCAATGGCTTCCAGCTGCGGGCGATGGTCAATCGCGAAGGCGAAAAGCGAGCTCGGCTGGGCGCGCCGTGTCGTCGCCCAGTGCAGATGGTTTAGCGCCTCGTCGCGGCGGAGCGCCCGGTGCGCGCTGCCGTTGGCCAGGAACGCCTGCAGTTCCGGCCAGGTCGGGTATTCCGGCGAGCAGAGCAGGCGCGACACCGCGAAGGCGCCGCAGGCATTCGCCCATTCCGCCGCGGTCGACAGAGCCTCGCCCCTCAGCCAGCCGCGCAGGAAGCCCGCCATGAAGGCATCGCCGGCCCCCAGCACGTTGTAGACCTCGACCGGAAAGCCGCGTCCGATCACCCCATCCTCGATCCGCTCCGGGATCGTGCCGTCAAACACGACGCAGCCCATCGGCCCGCGCTTCAGCACGATGATTCCCGCGGAAAGCGAGCGGATGATCCTGAGCGCCGCAAGGGTATCCTCCGTCCCCGCCGCGATGTGGATCTCCTCTTCCGTGCCGACGATCAGATCGCATTCGGCCAGCACCGCCTGGAGGTGCGCGGAGACCTTGTTGGAACGTATGTAGCGCTCGTCGCCCGCCGCGTGCCCGACAAGGCCCCACAGGCTCGGGCGGTAGTCGATGTCGATGGCGATTTTCCGCCCGGCCTCCCGGGCGGCCCGCATTGCCTTCCTTTGCGCGGCGGCTGTGTTCTCGCGGGAAAAATGCGTGCCGGTCACGACGATGGACGAGGCCGAGGCGATGAATTCATCGTCGATGTCGGCTTCCGAGATCGCCATGTCGGCGCAGTTCTCGCGGTAGAAGAGGAGCGGGAACGTCCGGTCGTCCTCCACCGCCAGGATGGCCAGCGCGGTGAGCCGCTCCGGGTCCACGCGCACGCCGTCCAGCGCCACGCCTTCGCGGGCGAGCTGCTCGCGGATGAAGCGCCCGAGATGCTCGTCGCCCACTCCGGTGACGAGGCCGCATTTCAGCCCGAGCCGCGCCGCCCCGATGGCGATGTTCGTCGGCGAACCACCGACGGACTTTGCGAAACTCGCTGTATCCTCCAGCCGCGACCCGATCTGCTGCCCGTAGAGGTCCACCGAGGCCCGCCCGATGGTGATCACGTCGAGGCTCGGGGGAGGCTGTTCTGGTTGGGCCTCGGCCATCCCCGACGCTCCCCTATTTTGCCTTTGCGGCCATGATCCGCTCGCCTACGAACCCGCCAAACCGCATTGCTCGCCGACGACGCTGTTGACAGCTCTGGATGAAACATATTCTGAGCGCCGGACCAACCAGAATTCCGCTTCCAGCCAAGAGGTCCCCATGCTTCGCTTCGGTCTGCTCGGCGCCGGGCGTATCGGCCAGATTCACGGACGCAACATCGCCGCCGCCGCGGACGCGCGGTTGCTCGCGATCGCCGATGTCGATCGGAAGGCGGCTGCCGCCTTGGCGGAAAGCACCGGCGCCGAGGTCCGTGACGCCGAGGCGATCATCGCCGCCGGGGACATCGATGCGATCCTGATCGGCACGCCGACCGACACGCACGCCGACCTGATCGAAGCCGGCGCGCGAGCAGGCAAGGCCGTCTTCTGCGAGAAACCGGTGGACCTCGCCTCGTCGCGCGTCGAAAGCTGCCTCAAGGTGGTGGAAGCGGCGGGAATTCCGCTGATGATCGGCTTCAACCGCCGCTTCGACCCGAATTTCGCCGCCCTCCAAGCGCGCGTTGCAAGCGGCGCGGTGGGATCGGTCGAGATCGTCACCGTCATCTCACGCGATCCGGGACCGCCGCCGATCTCCTATATAGGCCGGTCCGGCGGCCTTTACCGGGACATGATGATCCACGATTTCGACATCATGCGCTTCATGCTGGGCGAGGAGCCTGTCGAGCTTCATGCCTACGGGTCGGCGCTGGTCGATCCGGCCATCGGCGAAGCCGGCGACGTGGACACGGCCGTCGTCATGCTGAGGACGGAATCCGGCAAGCTCGGCCAGATCTCCAATTCCCGGCGCGCCGCTTACGGCTATGATCAGCGCATCGAGGTGCACGGTTCCGAGGGGCTGGCCCGTGCCGACAACGTCCACGAGAGCACCGTCGAGATCGCCGGCAAGCTCGGTTTCAGCAAGGACCCGGTGCTGAACTTTTTTCTCGAACGCTACGCCGAAGCCTATCGCCGCGAGCTCGCCGCCTTCATCGAAGCCGTGTCGACCGGGAGGCCGCCCTCGCCCAGCGGCCAGGACGGGCTGAGCGCACAGCGCCTCGCGGATGCGGCGACGCAGTCGCGAGAAACCGGGCGCCCGGTCCAGATCTGACAAAGCACGGCCGCTGAGCGGGCTTCTCATCCACGCATCTGTTTACTGCTGCGGCGTGGATTGCGGTGCGCCTTGGGACGGCATGTCCATCATAGGCGCGGGTTCCTGTGCGCCCGCCGCGCCTTGACCACCCATGGGCATCTGCATCATCGCCATGTTCTGGCAGCAACCGCACCCTGGACTCTTAACCTGCGTTTGCTCCCCCATGGCCGGTGCCGCAGCGTTCATCCCGCCGCCGCACATGCCAGACGATCCGCTTGCCGCAGTCTGTCCACCCCCGCACATCTGAGCGGAAGCCGGGCTAGAGAGCGCCGCCATAAGGGCAACCGCGCTGATTGAGAGAAGCGCACGCATGGTCATTCCTCCATTGTCCCGCGAATGGGATCGTGAAAGCCTGCACCTTTCGGTCAATGGAAAGTCAAGCCACTTGCTGGTGATCGGCCTTGAATCAGACAGGCAAATGAGGCGCAAGCATGCGCGCGCCTGTCATCGGATCGACCAGTCGGCATGTTTTCGCCCCCTTGAACCAGGCCGCCTGTCAAGAAGTTGTCACGGGCTTTGCTGGCGTGCCTTTCGGATGCAATCCTGATGCTCAAGGATGATTTTAGCTTGCCGCCGCCGCAGCGAGCCGCAGCGTCGGCCGTCGCCGCCGAGGCAACAACGAGCCCCCTGCCCTGGATCGAAGTCCGAGGCTCCTATTTCGTCACCGAGACCGGCGAGCCCTGGACGCCGATCGGCCAGAACGATGCGATCAGCTGGTCGGAATTCGCCGGCCTGTTCCGCCGCCGCGATCTCGCCGCCGTCGACGCTCACTTGCGCTGGCTGGCCGATCACGGCGTCACGTGCCTGCGCTTCATGCTGGAATATGCTCAGGTCCGGCACCGCTATTTCGAGCGGCCGATCGGGACGTTCGCGCCGAACATGGTGCGCCTCTGGGACGACCTCTTCGCGCTCTGCGAGACGCACGGGCTCAGGATCCTGGTCACGCCGTTCGACACGTTCTGGACCTGGAACCATTGGGCTTGGCATCCATACAATCGCAAGAACGGCGGCTGCCTGGACAAGCCGTCCCGGATCCTGCTTTGCCGAGTGACGCGGGAGGCCATCAAGGCGCGCCTGAGCTTCGCGGTGGAGCGCTGGGGCGGCAGCGGAACTCTGTTCGCTTGGGATTTGTGGAACGAGATTCATCCCGCGCATGCGGAAAACAGCGCGGACGCCTTCGACGAGTTCATCCACGATCTGAGCCAGCATGTGCGGGCGCTGGAAACGCGGCTCTATGGCCGCACGCATCCGCAAACGGTGTCGCTGTTCGGTCCGGAGCTTTGGTGGAAGCCGAACATGGAGCTGAAGGCGCCGATCTTCCGCCATCCCGACCTCGACTTCGCCTCCCTCCATATCTACCAGGAGCGGACGATCGACGATCCGAAGGATACCGTGGCCCCGGCCGTCGCCATGGGCAAGATCGTCCGCGACGCGCTGATCGAGACGGCGGACAACCGCCCCTTCTTCGACAGCGAGCACGGGCCGATCCACGCCTTCAAGGACAAGCACATCACGCTGCCGGAGCCCTTCGACGACGAATATTTCAGGCACATGCAATGGGCCCACTTCGCCTCCGGAGCCGCCGGCGGTGGGATGCGCTGGCCGAACCGGAGGCCGCATGTGCTGACCGAGGGGATGCGAAGCGCCCAGCTGGCGCTCTCCCGGTTCCTGCCGCTCATCGACTGGCCGAATTTCCGCCGACGCAACCTGAGCGAGGAGATCAAAATCGCAAGCCCGAAGTTCGCAGCGTTCGCATGTGGCGACGAACGCCAAGCGCTGGTCTGGCTCTTGCGCAGGGATACGCTGCAGCGAAGCGGCAAGCTGAAGCGCATGGGCCCCGCGGCACCGGTCGCACCTGGAATTCAGGTTCCGGGGCTGCGACCGGGACCTTACCGCGTCACGGCGTGGGACACCACGCTCGGCCAACCCCTCGGCGCATTCGAGGCGCAAGCTGACGCGCGGGGGCTGGCCTTTCAGGTCCCGCCCTTTTCAGCCGACCTGGCGCTGGCGATTCGACCCGGCTAGGCCGGCTCAGGTCGACGGAGCGGCGGCGACCTGGTCGGGCTGATAGCTGCCATTGACCTTCTGCAGGGGTAGCGCCTTCTCGATACGGTTGAAGATCGACAGCGCCTGGCCGACAACCTGGTCCATGTTGTAGTAGCGGTAGGTTGCCAGCCGGCCGGCGAACCAGACATCCTCGGCCGCCAGCGCAAGCTGCTCATAGCGCTTGTAGAGAGCGGCATTTTCCGGCCTCGGCACCGGGTAATAGGGATCGCCTTCGTCGCTCGGATACTCGTAGGTCAGGCTTGTCTTGGCGTGAGTCTGCCCCGTCAAGTGCTTGTATTCCGTGACTCGCGTGTAATCCATCGTCTGTGGGTAATTCACCACCGCCACCGGCTGATGCCATTCCCGGTCCAGGGTGAGGTGGCGGAATCGCAGCGATCGATAAGGCAACTTTCCGTAACGATGGTCAAAATACTCGTCGATCGGCCCCGTATAGATCAGCCGGCGATACTTGATCTCGCGCCGAATCTCGCGGAAGTCGGTCTGCAGCATCACCTTGATATTGGGGTGGCTCAGCATCCGCTCGAACATGCGCGTATAACCATGCGCCGGCACGAACTGGAAGGCGTCTCCGAAATATCGGTCATCGCAATTCGTCCTGACGGGAACGCGCGAGGTAACCGACTTGTCCAGCTCCGAGGGATCGACGCCCCACTGCTTCAGTGTGTAGAAGCGGAAAAACTTGTTGTACAAGTCACGACCAACCCGGGAGACCACCACATCCTCCGAGGTCCTGATCTCCGGCACAGGCTCCGCGCGCGCGGCAAAGAAGCCTTCCAATTCCTCCGAGGTGAGCGACAGCCCGTAGAGCTTGTTCACCGTGTCGAGGTTGATGGGAATCGGCAGAAGCTGGCCGTCGACGGCGGCCCGGACGCGGTGCTCGTAGAAGCGCCAGGCGGTGAATTGCGAAAGATGGTCGAAGATCGCCTGCGAGTTGGTGTGGAAGATATGCGGCCCGTATTGATGGATAAGAAGGCCGGCATCGTCATAACGGTCATAGGCGTTCCCGCCGATATGGGGCCGGCGATCGACAAGCAAAACCTTGTCGCCGCGCTGGCTCGCCAGACGCTCCGCCAGAACGCTTCCGGCGAAGCCGGCGCCGACGATCAGCCAATCAAACATGAGCCGCCTCTGGAATTTGGACGGCCGCCGAGGACGACCGATCGGCCTGCTCGAGATGGTCTCGCATAAGCGCGTGCATGGCGTCCCAGGTCTTGTCCCACGACAGTCCCGACAACCGTCGATCCACGCTTGCCAACCAGGCTGCCTTTGGGTGGGAGAGCAGCCCTTCGGCCTTGGCTACAGTGCCCGCGGCGTCCGCGGCGATTTCTACCAAGCCGGCATTCCCGTAAGCGCGGACCACGTCCACAATCGGGGTGGACACGACCGGCACTCCGGCCGCCAGGAATTCCGGCGTTTTCGTGGGGCTGATGAACCGGGTCGACTCATTGATGGCGAACGGCATGAGGCCGATGTCCCAGCCGGCCAGGTAGTCAGGCAGCTCCTCGTAACGCTTGCCGCCAAGCCAATGAATGTTCGGCCGGCGCGGCAGCGTGGCCTGGTCGATCTTCACGACGGGGCCGATCATGACGAAATGCCAATCCGGTCGGATCTCCGCCATCGCGGCCACAAGCTGGAGATCCATCCGTTCGTCGATGACGCCGAAGTATCCGAGCCGCGGATGCGGGATTCGGGCCTGATCTTCCGGTTCGACGCCGTTGCGGTCCCGCGCCCGGGCGAAGTGCCGCGCGTCGATGCTCGAGGGGAACGCGTGGACGTGCGGATGCCGGCCGCGTTTCGCCTCATACAGGCTCTGGCCGCCAGTAAAAACGAGATCGGCGCGGGCGAGAAGCGCGCGTTCCCGGTCCTTCAGCTTTGGCGGCGCGAAACGGAAGGCGGACAGCTCATCCATGCAGTCATAAACGCGGAGGTCCGCCTCAAGATGACCAGTAAAGCCGAGCGCCATGGGGGTGTAGTACCAGAGTATCCGAGACCTCCCTTTCACCTGCGACAAGAGCTGGTCGACCAGACGCCGCTGGGCCGCTTCCGCCGCGCTCTCGTCAAGGCCCTCCGGGAGCACGGGGACCGCTACCGTCACGCCGCTGGGCTGAGGTGAGAGGTCCAACCGGGCCGCGCCGACCGTTTCGAAGACAGGCTCCTCAACGAAGAAGACTCGGTAATCACGCACGGCGCGGGTGAGAAGGTGCTGGGGACGCTGGTAGACGAACCCCCATCGCAAATGGGAAAAGCAGACCAAACTGGTCGAAAAGTCAGACGTGTTGGCTTTCTGAACGCGGGTGGTCGCGTCCAGTGACGAACCGGCTTTTTGCATCAAGCCTCTCTCGGGCGCGCATCAGCGGCACGCAGCGGCGCCGTTCTGCGGGTGGGGAAACTCGGAAAGCTCAGAACGGCTTTCGATGGCGGACTCAACCTTTGTGAGCCTGGAAAGTTCCCCCGCCGCACGCGTCACGCATGCACCTTCGGCTTCTCTCCGACCCTGAACTGTGCGAGGTCGCGCGAGATGAACGGCTTCACCCCCGAGAGGGTCGCTCCCATGGTCTCGCAGCACGCGCACGGGCTCCAGGTCTTCTCCGATCCCGCCGGCGCGCTTGCTCGGATCACCGCGATCTACGATGAGAGCGTCGCGGCTATCCGGCGCGCGTTCGCGGCAGCCGCCGGTGGCGGCGAGCCACGGCGCGTCGAGGCCTACTATCCCTATCTTGCCGTGCCGGTCGGCCGAGCCGAGCTCCATATCGACGCCCGGCTCTCCTACGGCGTGCTTCTGGAGCCCGGCTTCTATGGGACGACGCTGACGCGACCCGATCTGTTCGGGCGCTATTACGAAGAGCAGATCGGCCTGATCCTGGAGCACCATGGCGTGCCGGTCCAAGTTGGCGTCAGCAGCCGGCCGATCCCGCTGCCCTTCGTCATCGAGGAAAGCGTCACCGACATCAGCGAAGCGGACCTGCGCGGGCTGCAGGCGCATTTCGCCCTGCCGGATCTCAGCGCCACCGACGACGCCATCGCCAACGGCACCGTGACCCACCGGCCTGGCGAGCCCCGGCCGCTTGCGCTTTTCACAGCGGAGCGGGTCGACTATTCACTGGCCCGCCTGCACCATTACACCGGCACGTCGCCGGAGCATTTCCAGAATTTCGTCCTGCTTACCAACTATCAGCGATATGTCGACGAATTCGTCAATATCGGCCGCTCGCAGGTCGGCAAGGACGGCTGTTCCGGTTTCGTGGCGCCCGGCAACCTGGTTTTTCCGTCCTCACCCCGCGCGTCCGGCGGCCCGGAGCCTCGCTCGCCGCGCTACCTGCCGCAAATGCCTGCCTATCACCTGAAGCGACCGGACGGCGACGGCATCACGCTGGTCAATATCGGCGTCGGCCCGAGCAACGCCAAGACGATCACCGACCACCTGGCGGTGCTCAGGCCGCATTGCTGGTTGATGCTCGGCCATTGCGCCGGATTGCGCCGCAGCCAGCTCCTCGGCGATTATGTGCTGGCGCACGGCTACGTCCGTGACGACCACGTGCTCGACCAGGATCTGCCGACCTGGGTGCCGGTGCCGCCCATCGCCGAAGTGCAGGTCGCGCTGCAGGAGGCCACCGCGCTCGTCACCGGCCTGCATGGCCAGGACCTGAAGACCCGGCTGCGGACAGGAACCGTTGTCACGACCGACAACCGCAACTGGGAGCTGCGCTTCGACGAGCTCTTCGCGCGCCTGAACCTCAGCCGCGCCATCGCCGTGGACATGGAATCCGCCACCGTCGCGGCCAACGGCCTGCGGTTCCGGGTGCCCTACGGTACGCTCCTCTGTGTTTCCGACAAGCCGCTGCACGGCGAGTTGAAGCTCTCCGGCATGGCGAACGCCTTCTACCGCGAACGCGTCAGCCAGCATTTGACCGTTGGGCTGGAAACAATGCGGCTGTTGCGCGAGCAGGGCATCGACGGCCTGCATTCCCGCAAGCTCCGGGGTTTCGACGAGCCGGCGTTCCGTTGAACGCCGGAGCCGGTCACGCTGCCGGCGCAAGTTCCTTCACGTGGTTGCTCACGCGCCGGCTGGCGTCCCAGCGGGCGATCGCATCAATGAACTTGGACGCCAGCCTGCGGCGCGCTCCAGACGTTTCGTGCGCCTGGGCAGCACAAGGCGATCGCCTCGCCTTTCCAGCTTGCTTTCGGCCGGCGTGCCCTTGCGAATTGCCGCGACGTTGGCGCCTTCCCGGAATGTCGCCGCGATCGCCTCCGGGCCGGCGTCCAGGCGCTCGACGCCCAGCCGATGCGCCTTGCGTCGCGCGATGGCGGCACTCGATCGTAAGGCACGCAATCCCAAGCGGGGAAGTAGCACCTGGAGCGATGGCGCGAGCCCCGCAAGCATACGGGCGAGCATGGAAGCCCGCCTTTCGCTGCGGGCCACGAAAATCACTGCCCCCGCCGATCCCGGATGTGGTGAAGAGGTTGAACGGCGATAGCCGACAACGGAAGGCTGGGCTTTGCCTCAGCCTCGACCGCTGTCGCCGCGTCTGCCTCAGCCATGCCGCGACTCCCGTGGTCGAAGGGCGTGCAAACCGGGCCGCCCGCTCGCGGTTCCGGCGCGTTGCCGGGCTGGCGAAGCTCAGCCGGCAACGGAACGTTTCGTAAGCCGCGACGTTCGTCTGCGCGTCACGCGGGACCCTGTCCATTGCCCGCTTGTCGCGGCCAGCTTCCCGCAGAAATGGCCAGCTTGCCTCTTTCCACCTCCGGAGCCGGCTGATAGGCCTCAGCCCTTGCCC
>JACCSN010000251.1 GCA_013812985.1 Hyphomicrobiales bacterium
CGGGCGGAGCCGTCTCAACGCTTGTTTACGGAGGTCCGGTCAGCGAGGGTGTACTCTCACTGAGGATGAGCAGGCGCTCCGGCTCAGCCGCAAACCACGCGTAGCTGCCCCACGCTAAGCTATCGACAGTCTTCTTGAACGGTCCGGCGCTGCGGTCAAGGTAGGCGGTGACAAAGGCGACGTGCCTGGCAGGAAAGCCCGCCTTGCCCACCAGCAGCTCAAGTGCCTCCTTGCGGCGCTCGCTGATCGGACCGTCGGTCGCGACCACCTCCACGAATACCAGGAGAGGGTGCTTCGGCCCAAGGTCCAGCATGATTACATCGGGCAGATTCTTGTCGGCCTCGATGCTGAGCCCAATCGACTTTGCCAGCTCGTCGTCGCGGCTCACAACCTTGTTCCCGCTTTCGCTCAGGAATACGACAGCGGGCTCGACAAGGAACCGTGGCGCGAAAACCTCCACGACGGCTTTGGTGATCTGCGAGCTCAGGCCGGGTTTCATGTGGCGCGTCTCGCCGTTCAGGAAGGTAACGAGCACCTGGTCCTTGGCGACACTGGCGCCTCGGCGAACGATCGCAAGCCTCGCCAGCGCACCCTTGTTGAGCGATGTTTCCTGCCAGCGTTGAATTGCCTTGCTGAGAGCTTTCCCGGCGAGCGTCGGGTCGAACAGAGCGGCGAAGTCGGCCTTGACGGCGTAGCGCGGCTTGCTTGATGTGGTCGGAAGATCGGAGCGTTCCGTTACCGCTCCGATGGTCACCAAGCCTTCGCGCAAGGTCTCGTCACGGATGGGCTCGCGCGTGTTGTCCTGGTACCAACGCCGCCCAGCTATGCTGCTTCCTGTTTTCAGGACGCTGTACGCGTATTCACGCCGCGAATTATCGCCGGTCTGCAACGCCTGCTCATCCGTCATCCGGTAAACATGCTTAGGTGCAAGGAATAGGCCGCTTTCCTCCACCGCCCCGATGTATAGAGCCGTGAACACCGTGTTCGCTGCCAGTACGCGGATCATATACGTCCTGTTGGGCGTGCCTTCAGGGAAGATGGCCTGAAGTCTAGCGTGCACCTCCTCTGGTGTGACAAGCGCGGGCAGGCTCACTACGCCACCTGCGAATAGAGCTTCGCTAGTTCCATCTCGATCGCATCGGCTCCCGCGCGCCGATGGACCAAAGCTTCGACACCAGCCATGGCCGCCGGGGAGGGCAGAGGCAAGGACTCCAGCTCGAACGCAGAAACGGCGACGCTGCCGTTAATGCAGCGAAAGAGTTCGTCGGCGATGCGACTATTAAGGATGGCCGCGAGCGCCGTTGGGCTAACCCTTGGTCGTAAGGTCGGCAGCACCATATTGAGATGGTTCTCAACCACTACGCCACCGTGCGCCTCCACGAACTCGGCCGAAAGCTCCGCTGCGATCAGTCGGCGGGATTGCTCCTTGGCCGTGGTGCGCTGAACGAGAACGCACCCCTGCGCGACCAGAAGCCAGGCGTCCCCATCCTCAAACCTGAAGTAGGGAGCGTGGTTGCGCTTTTCGGCCCTGAACACGAAGCGTCCATCAGCGGTGACGGCCTCCGCCCATATCAGCGGATACACGGCGCGGCCGGGGCGCTCGCGCATCTGGTTCTTGTATCGATTCCAAACAAGCGGCCCAGTGGAGACGCTATAACCCCAGTCCGCGAGCCTGGCCGGCATGGTTTCAGCAATGGCGACCAGGGGGACGTGTTTCGGTTCCCGCGGCACAAGCCACGGCTGAGAGGCAGGGGAGGGTAGGCCAATGGTGCCGTTACGAACAATGCAAGCTTTCCGCTCGCTGGAGACATGAACGTAGTGCACTTGCGCACGCCCTGGCGCCGCTCCGCGTTTATAGGCGGCGAGCAAGGTTTCCTGGAGGACGTCCTCGAATACGCCGCTGCGGGCATGCACGAAGTCAATTGCCGCTGGCGGAGCCTCGGCGGCGATCATCTCTCGCAGCGCCGAGTAGTATTGACCACTGAGAAAACTCGTCGGAGTGAGATAAGCGATTACGCCGCCCGGCCTCGTCCAGCGCACGGCGATGTCAGTGAATACGCCGTAGAGGTTGGCATGGCCATACAGGCTGCGGGCATACCGACGGCGCTGCTCCGGAGTTAGGGTAACGCGGCCGTAGGGTGGATTACCGACGACTAGGTCAAAGCTTTCGCGAGCCGGCTCCTCCAGAGTATCTGTCACGTGCACCACCACGGGCGCGGGCCGCCCCGCGGCAGCCGTGATGTCCGCCAGCTGAAGCTCGAGCGCATTCTGGCCGAACCCCGCAGCGTAGGCATCCAGCTCAAAGCCAACAAGTCGAGCAGCAAGTTGACTAAGCACGAGGGCCGATTCGGTGCTTGGAAGCGCTGCGACAATTCGCTGGGCTGCTGGCAACAGGAAAGCGCCGCCACCGCTCGCCGGGTCCAGCACACGCGCGGTGCGCCAGACTACGCCCTGCTCCTCAGCTATATCCAGGAGACGGTGAGCCAGGGCCGGCGGCGTGTAGAACGCTCCGAGCGTGCTGCGCTCCCTGGGCGCGAGGAGTGTTGTGTAAAGCCCGGTTACAAAGTGAGCGGCTTCTCCGACGGGCAGCGACGCGGTTTCCAGGCCGACTGACTCGGCGAGATTCCAGACATCGGCGGCGAGCCGGCCGTAAGGCTCCGCAAACGGCGGGCTGAGCGTTGCGTGAGATCGTGCTTCAGCGCGATAAGTCTCGATTGCCGCCTGTGTGAATAGAGCGGCCATGTCCCGGCGCCGCGGATCGGGAAGACTCTCGGCCCAGGCGCGAGCCAGCTGGCGGACACGCGATAGTCTGGACCGCTGCTCGTCCTGGTGCGAGGCGCTGCTCGACCGCCCCTCAAGCTCAAGCTGAAGCGTACTCCGCGTGAAACTCCGGCCCCGACCAAGCTCGGTTTCATGGACCGAATTGCGCGCCTCAGGCGCTCCCTCCTCCCCATCCATGCCGCGCCCACCTTGTGGTCCTTAGTCCGTCGCATTATGCGGACAACTCTATCGAAGAACAAGAGGGGAACAAGGCAAGGAGTGTGGATAAGAGTCATCCAGTTCCACCCCGCCACAGCGACACGCACGGGATCTTCGTCCGATCGCACCGCCCCGCGTAGCGCCGCGCCACCTCCGTCACCTCCGTCATCAGCTCCGCCTTCAGCGTGATCGGCTCCAGGCCGAAGCCGAGGAAGCGGTCGTTGGTGACGTGGAGGTCGTTCTCCTCGGCCTCGTTGCGCGGGTTTGGCAGGTATTGGATCGGGACGCCGGTCATGGCGGAGATCATTTCGGCCAGCGCGCGGACGCGGTGGGTTTCGGTCATCTGGTTCAGGATGTTGACGCGCTCGCCGGTCTGGGGCGGGTTGTCGATGGCGAGCTCGATGCAGCGGCAGGTGTCCTGGATGTGGATGAAGGCGCGGGTCTGGCCGCCGGTCCCGTGCACGGTGAGCGGGAAGCCGATGGCGGCTTGGCAGAGGAAGCGGTTGA
>JACCSN010000309.1 GCA_013812985.1 Hyphomicrobiales bacterium
CAAATTCCAGCATGACCAAGGGCGAGCTTATCGTAACGATGCGCACCACCGGGGCGGCCATGTAGCCGCCGCGAATGGTGGTGCGCGTGCTAAGGGGTCCCGACGGGCCCCTTTTTTATTGGTCGGAATCGGGCTTCCCGCCCAACCGGAGTGACGACGATGGCAGAGCAGATGACCGGCGCGGAGATCGTCCTGAGGGCGTTGGCCGATCAGGGCGTGGAGCACATCTTCGGCTATCCTGGCGGCGCGGTGCTGCCGATCTATGACGAGATCTTCCAGCAGGAGAAGGTCAAGCACATCCTGGTCCGCCACGAGCAGGGGGCCGGGCACGCGGCGGAGGGCTACGCGCGCTCGACCGGCAAGGCCGGCGTCGCGCTGGTCACGTCCGGTCCCGGCGCGACAAACATGGTGACGCCCCTCACGGACGCGATGATGGATTCCATCCCGCTCGTCTGCATCACCGGCCAGGTGCCGACGCATCTGATCGGCAACGACGCCTTTCAGGAATGCGACACCGTCGGCATCACGCGGCCCTGCACCAAGCACAATTGGCTGGTCAAGGACGTGAACGACCTCGCCCGCGTGCTCCACGAGGCGTTCTATGTGGCGACCACGGGCCGGCCGGGTCCGGTCGTCGTGGATGTCCCCAAGGACATCCAGTTCGCCACCGGAACTTACCAAGGTCCGCACGAAGCCCGCCGCGCTCACCAGGGCTATCGCCCGCCACGGCGCGGCGCGGCGGAGGCGATCCGGCGCGCCGTCGGCCTCATGGCTAAAGCCGAGCGGCCGGTGTTCTATACGGGCGGCGGCGTGGTCAATTCAGGGCCGGCGGCGAGCCAGCTGCTGCGCGAGCTGGTGGCCGAGACCGGCTTCCCGATTACCTCGACGCTGATGGGGCTCGGCGCCTATCCCGCGTCCGGCGAGAACTGGCTCGGCATGCTCGGCATGCACGGCACCTACGAAGCCAACATGGCGATGCATGGCTGCGACCTCATGATCTGCGTCGGCGCCCGCTTCGACGACCGCATCACCGGCCGTCTCGACGCCTTCTCGCCGGGCTCGCGAAAGATCCATGTCGATGTGGACGCCTCGTCGATCAACAAGAACATCCAGGTCGACGTGCCGATCGTCGGCGACGCCGGCCAGGTCCTTGAAGACATGCTGGTCGCCTGGCGGCAGGAGGCAGGCGGCGCCGGGCGGGAGGCGCCGGCGAAATGGTGGTCGCAAATCAACAAGTGGCGGGCGCGCAAATCGCTGGCCTACAAGCCTTCGTCCAACGTGATCATGCCGCAATTCGCCATCCAGCGGCTCTACGAGGCGACGAAGGACCGCGACACCTACATCACCACGGAAGTCGGCCAGCACCAAATGTGGGCGGCGCAGTTCTACGGCTTCGAGGCGCCCAACCGCTGGATGACTTCCGGCGGGCTGGGCACGATGGGCTACGGCCTGCCTGCGGCGATGGGCGTGCAGGTGGCGCATCCCGACAGCCTGGTCATCGACATCGCCGGCGACGCTTCGGTGCTGATGACCATGCAGGAGATGTCGACGGCGGTGCAGCACGAGCTGCCGATCAAGGTCTTCATCCTGAACAACCAGCACATGGGGATGGTGCGCCAGTGGCAGCAGCTGTTGCACGGCAACCGGCTGTCGCATTCCTACACGGAATCCTTGCCGGATTTCGTCAAGCTGGCGGAGGCTTATGGCTGCGTCGGCCTGCGCGCGGAGCACCCGGCCGATCTCGACGACCTGATCGAGGAGATGATCGCCGTGAAGAAGCCGGTCATTTTCGACTGCCGCGTCGCCAACCTGGAGAATTGCTTCCCCATGATCCCGTCCGGCAAGGCGCACAACGAGATGCTGCTCGGGGCGGAGGCGAGCGATGACGCCATGGCGCAGGCGATTGAGGCTTCAGGCAAGATGCTTGTGTGAGGGCTTTTCTTGCCGGGCGGTTTGCCAAAAGGTAGGGTAGAGCATGAGAAGCACGGCGAAAATGTTGAAGCACGGCCGGGTGACAATTCCCAAGGCGATCAGAGAATTGCTTAACTGGTCACCCGGAACCGAGCTGATGGTCGTCCGGGACAACGAGACAGTAGTTTGCCGACCCACGGCGTCTCAAGGTGAGCTTGCTCAAGAGGCTCGCCGGCATCCTAGAGAGCCCACATAGGTGACAGAGCCGAACCTGGAATTCATTGGAGCGCAGCTCGAACGCCTGGCCGGCGATGTGGCGGCGCTGCGTGACGATATGGCGGTCTTGACCGCCATCGTGCTTCGGCAAGACGCCACGCAAACAGTGCTGTTGACCGAGGTCCGTGCGACGCATTCGCCGCATCGCCGCATCGCCGATCGGGTGCGTCGGCTGGAAACGCACGACTAGCGTGTGAAGAAGCGGAACAAACCCTCCGGAAAGCCATGAGCAACGTGACCCAAGCGCCCGCCGCCGCCATCCCTCCCGCCTCCGCCTATTTCATCGAGGATCGCCACGATCCGGAGGAGACCCATACTCTCTCCGTGCTGGTCGACAACGAGCCAGGCGTGCTGGCGCGCGTCATCGGGCTGTTCTCCGGGCGCGGCTACAACATCGAGAGCCTCACCGTATCGGAGACGCAGCACGACCAGCATCTGTCGCGCATCACCATCGTCACGACGGGCACCCGCGCCGTCTTGGAGCAGATCCGCAACCAGCTCGATCGGCTTATCTCCGTCCACCGCGTCGTCGACCTCACCGCGCTCGCCCGGTTCCGTGGGGAAGAGGGACCGCTGGAACGGGAGTTGGCGCTGGTCAAGGTGGCCGGCTCCGGCGAGCACCGGGTCGAAGCGCTGCGTCTGGCCGCCGCCTTCAAGGCCGAGGTGGTGGATGCGACCACGGATCACTTCGTGTTTGAGCTGACCGGCCGCACGGCGAAGATCGAGCAATTCGTCGCCATCATGCAGCCGATGGGCCTGGTCGAGGTATGCCGCACGGGGATCGCGGCTCTATCGCGGGGCGCTGCCGGCATGGCCCAGGAGTGACGGCGGGCTATCGCCGCGTCCAGGCCGCGGACCGGTCGCGCCATGATGCGTCGCTCGGCGAGGCTGTCGCCGGAGCCCGCGGCTTTCTGCCGCTCAGCCGCGCCCGGTTCGAAGCCCGTCTCGAGGCGGGCCTGGCCGAAGCCAAGCAACGCGGGATCGGGTTCACGCTCGGCGGCTTCGCCGCGCGGCGGGCGCTTGGGAAAGCGCTCATCATCGATACGGATCCGCGCCTGATCGAGTTCCGACTGGAGCACCGGGTGTCGCAAGGCGATTGCGTCACCCTGATCCGTGATCGCTTCCTGGGCGCTGGTGATTGGCGCCCGATCTTGTCGAAGATTCGCAACTCGTCGACATATCAGGAGGTGGAGGAGATTGCCCGTGCTGGGCTCGATTACCGGCGGACGGACGCCTTTCGGACGGCCATGGAGCGGGCGGGGAGCCAGAAACCGGTGAACCGGAACTTTGTCGCGCTGAAATCGCCGGAGCTCGTCGAGAGCTACTTCCGGCAGACGGCCGAGCTTTGCCGTTCGGTGCAGGAGCACGGCTTGCTTCGGCGGGCCGATCATGGCCGTCGCTTGGGGGAGAGCCTGAGGCATCCGCGCGTCCGGCTGCCCTGGGTGGAACTCGGAGAATCGGAGATCGGCGCGGCGATCGGGGAGGCGGGGGAGATCTATCGCTTCGCCTCGGGCAAGCACCGCACCGCGGCTGCGCAGGCCTTGGGGCTGACCTCGATGCCGATCGAGGTGCGTATGGTGCATGCGAATTGGCTGGAAAGGCGGATGGCGGAGAGCGGATTACGCCCCGCCGAGGCGCTGCTGCTGGGCGTGCGAGGGCTGGACCGCAAAAGCGCTGAGGCGGTTGGCGCGTGAATTCTTGTTGTGCTGTTATGTCCTGGACACCAGGAAGAGCGGCGCCCGCATCAGGCGAGCATGGCAAGCGTGCTCGGCGGCTTGGGGCGGCTCCTCCGCGACGACCGCTTCCTTTAGGCTGACCTTCATCGGCGCGGCTCGCATGTCGAAGTTCAG
>JACCSN010000321.1 GCA_013812985.1 Hyphomicrobiales bacterium
CCGCCTACCTGAAGCCGCGCGAAGAAGGGCGGGCCGCCGAGGAGATGGTGGAGACGACGGCGGAGGTGATGAAGACGCTTGCCAAGGTCGGCGAATATTGGGCGTCGGACCCGTCCCGGCTGATGGACGCGCAGACCCGTCTGTTCGGCAGCTATCTGGCGGTCTGGCAAGGCGCACTGGCCAAGGCGGCCGGCGATGGCGCCGACACGGCCGTCGCGTCAAAATCGTCGGACAAGCGCTTCACCGACCCGGACTGGGACAAGAACCCGATTTTCAGCGCTTTGAAGGAGTTTTATCTGGCGACCACGCACTGGGCGGAGGACCTCGTGAGTGAGGCGGCGGTCGATGAGCGCACCCGGCAGAAGGCGCGCTTCTACGTCGGGCAGATCAACAACGCGCTATCGCCGACGAATTTCCTCCTAACCAACCCGGAGGTCTTGAAGGAAACCGCCGCGAGCAACGCGGAGAACCTCGTCAAGGGGATGGCGATGCTGGCGGAGGACATCGAGGCCGGCAAGGGCAAGCTGAAGCTCCGGCAGACCGATCCCTCCGGCTTCAAGATCGGCGAAAATATCGCCACCACGCCCGGCAAGGTCGTCCTGCAGAACGACATCATGCAGCTCATCCAGTACGCCCAGACCCGTGACACGGTGCTGAAGCGGCCGCTCCTCATCGTGCCGCCCTGGATCAACAAGTTCTACATCCTCGATCTCACGCCGGAGAAATCGCTGATCCGCTGGCTGGTCGACCAGGGCCACACCGTGTTTGTCGTCTCCTGGGTCAACCCGGACGAGCGCCACGCCGCCAAGAGCTTCGAGCATTACATGACGGAGGGCATCCTGGAGGCGCTCTCCGCCGTGGAGAAGGCGACCGGAGAGAAGGCGATCAACGCCGTCGGCTACTGCGTTGGCGGCACGCTGCTCGCGATGACCTTGGGCTACATGGCGGCGAAGGGCGACAAACGGATCGCCAGCGCGACATTCCTCACGACGCAGGTCGACTTCGAATTCGCCGGCGACCTGAAGATCCTGTTCGACGCCGACCGCATCGGCGGCATCGAGGCCGACATGGAGCGCACCGGCTATCTCGACGGGTCCAAGATGGCCAACGCCTTCAACCTGCTCCGCTCCAACGACCTGATCTGGCCCTACGTGGTCAACAATTACATGAAGGGCAAAGAGCCGTTTCCGTTTGACCTGCTCTACTGGAACGCCGACGCGACGCGCATGCCGAAGGCCAACCACTCCTTCTACCTCAGGAGCTGCTATCTCGATAACCAGCTCTCCAAGGGAACCCTGGAGGCGGCCGGCGAGAAGATCGACCTCAAGAACGTTCAGATCCCGATCTATACGCTCGCCACCAGGGAGGATCACATCGCGCCGGCGAAATCGGTATTCCGAAGCGCCAGTTGCTTCAGCGGGCCGGTCCGCTTCGTGGTTTCCGGCTCCGGCCATATCGCCGGGGTGGTCAACCCGCCGTCCCGCAACAAGTATCAATACTGGATCGGCGGCGAGCCGAAGGGCACGCTGGAAGACTGGATCGAACAGGCGAACGAGCATCCCGGCTCCTGGTGGGACGATTGGCAGAGCTGGCTCGAGGGATTGGACGGCGCGCGTGTCAAGAGGCAGCGCAAGCCGGGCGGCGGCAAGCTGAAGCCGATCGAGGATGCGCCGGGATCGTATGTGGCTGTCCGGGTCTAATAGCCCGTTCAGAAACGCTCGCGGATTTCGCAGCCCTTGTCCTTGCAGGTCTCCAACCGCGGCAGCTACTGGCTGGCGACTTACAAGGATGGGGCTGTGAGTTCTGAGACGAATTCCCTTTCAGCGCGCGGCGCGTCTGGTGTGAGTCGAGGCGCGCTGGTAATAAGCGCCTGAAACCAAGTCCGCCGAAAACCGCCACGATCCCGATCCAATTCGGCCGCGCTTGCCTCCGAGAAGCGGCCCGGCCAAGATCACTCCAAATCTTCATCGAGGAACACCCATGCCTTCGCGCGCAGTAGCTCTTTTCTTGTCGGGCGTCGCCCTCGTCGCGGTCACGCTTCCCGCCGGTGCGATCGAGGCGGAGCCCGCCGCCCAGGCGCTGGCCGCCGCGCTGACCGGCGA
>JACCSN010000353.1 GCA_013812985.1 Hyphomicrobiales bacterium
TCGTAGAGGTTGGCGCCTACCTGATCCGCCAATCGGGGGGTGGCTCCGGAGCGTTGTTCGCGCCCCCAACGATGGCCGGTTTAGCGGCCGGCGTCGCGTTCATGTATGCGACGGCCATGCTCGTGAACTTCTGAACCGGAGCCTCGTACATCGCGCAGCCGCGACCAGGGCCTCGTCATGCGCAACAAGTGACATGCTCAGGCCTACCCGAAGGACCGTGCGGTCGAGCGTGAGATCCTGGAACCCTGGCGGCAGGAGAGCATAACCGCCGAAGCGCTCGCTTAAAGCTCCCTAACGCCGGAGGCTGTTCACGGTGAGATTCGAAAACAATCCAGGGAGAAGCCTGTTCGCGCAGTTGCTATCTGAAGCTGAGGCGAGTGCGTGATTGAGGAAAGCGCCCTCTCGGTCACCCTTAAGCTGGTTGCGGTGCTAAGCCTCGTGCTCGCCAACGGCTTCTTTGTCGCCGCCGAGTTCTCGCTCGTAGCGGTCCGTCGTAGCCGAGTCGATCAGCTGGTGGCGGAAGGCCGGGCGGGCGCCGCGCGCCTGAAGCGAGCCGTCGATCATCTCGACTCGCATCTGGCGGCCACGCAGCTCGGCATTACAATGTCGTCGATAGCGCTTGGCTGGATCGGCGAACCGGCGCTGGCAGGTCTAATTGAACCGCTCTTCGCCGGGCTGCCACAGAGTCTTGCTTGGCTCGCGACTCACACTGTGGCTGTAGTGATCGCTTTCGCGATTATCACGACGTTGCACATCGTGATCGGCGAGCTCATGCCCAAGAGCCTGGCTTTGCAGCGCTCTGAGCGCACCGCGCTCGCCACGGCCGGCCCGCTTCGAGTCTATCTCATCATGTTCTGGCCGGCTATCAAGGTCCTGAACGGCCTCGGCAATGGCCTCCTGCGCGTTTTCGGGCTGCAACCGGGCAGCGGCGAGGAGCTGTTGCACTCAGCCGAGGAGTTAAAGCTCCTGGTCTCGGCGACGCACGAAGCCGGAATGCTGCACAAGACCCAGCATGAGGTCGTCGACCGCGTCTTCACGCTGGAGCATCAGAAAATCGCCAGCTACATGACGCCCCGCATGGAGGTCGAATGGTTCGATCTCGATGCGAATCCGGAGGAGTGGCGTCGAGCGGCGGCCACAAGCGAGCATTCGCAGCTGCCCCTTGGCAAGGGCACCGTAAACCACGTGATCGGCATCGTGCGGGCAAAGGATGTGCTGTTGGCGGAAGCCCTCGATGCGGTGGCGCTGAAGAGGATGGCCGAGGCGAGGCCGATCGTCATTCTCCTGGAGTCATCACTCGTGCTGACGGCGTTCGAGCATTTCCGGGCGACGGGTACGGGCATGGGCATCGTCGTCGACGAGCTTGGAGAGTTCCTGGGGCTCATCACCCTCACCAATTTGCTCGAGGCGTTTGTCGGCGATCTACCGGAGGCCGACGAACTCGCGGACGCCAACCCTGTTCGCGCCGGAGACGGATCATGGACCCTCGACGGCATGCTGCCGATCAATGAGGTCAAGCGCATCCTTGGCTTGCGTGAGCTGACGCCGCGAGCGGGCACGGGCTACCACACCCTCGCCGGTTTCGTCATCGAGCTCCTGCGCAAGCTGCCCCGGACGGGCGATGTCGCTCGTTGGGAAGGACTGTCGTTCGAGGTGACGAAGATTGATGGCCGGCGCATCGACCAGGTCGTGGTGCGCCCGCAATTGAAAACTTGAGGCAGCGATTATGGGGAAGTGATGATCCAGTCAACGATTAACGGCAGCAGATGAGTGAAATGATGGCTGCCTGCACGAAGATGATGCAGGCCCAGGCGGCTGGTCCAGCGCCTATGACGCCACCGGCCCAACCCGAAAACCAACAATAAGCATATCAGCACGAGCGGCCGGATCGGTGACGCCGGTTCGGCTGTCCGCGCGTGCTCGTTACGAGGACCAACGCTATGAAGAAGACCCAGAACAATCTCCTGGTGACCGGAGCCGCCGTTGCAATCGCCGCGATCCGCCGGATTGGCATTCCGGTCAGAGGCTACGGAGACCGTAACGGCCTCGGAACTCTCCGGCCAAACGCATATCCACGGCCTCGCTGTCGATCGGCAGGACCCGACGCAG
>JACCSN010000379.1 GCA_013812985.1 Hyphomicrobiales bacterium
GATGATCGGCACGCCGCAGGCGGCCGCCTCGAACAGCCGGACGCTCGGGGAAAAGCCGGCGGCGCGCATGTCGGCGCGGGTCACGTTCAAGGTGAAATCCTGGGCGCAGTAAAAGGCGCAATGCTCCGACGGCGGCAGATGCGGCGTGTGCTCGACGTTTTCGGGCCAATCGAGGTGCTCCGGGTATTGTGGCCCGGCGACCACGAAAGCCTCGTTGGGCAAAGCCCGTGCGGGCTCGAACAGCAGCCGCTCCAGCCCCGGCTGACGGTCGTCGGAATAGGTGCCGAGATAGCCGAGCCGCCAGCGCTTCTCGGCTTCGATCGGCGCATGCACGTCGGGATCGACGGAGCAATAGAGCGGCGCCGCGCGCGGGCTCCCGAGGGCGCGAAGCTTGGCGATGATCGGCCCGCCGGTGAACGAGAGGTAGAGGTCGTAGGCGGGGATCAACGCGTAGGTGAGGTACTCCTCGTCGCCGCGCTCCAGCTTGGCGAGCGTGACCGGCGTGTCGATGTCATAGAAGGCGACCGGGCCGGCGGCCGCGCGGATCGCCCAGTGGCCGACGGCGACGCCCTCCGGAACATAGGAGCCGACGATCACCGCGTCGGCGGCTCGCAGCATGCCCGAGAAGCGCGCCTGCAGCTCGTCCAGGTCGCGGTAGAGAAATGTCCGGCAATAAGGCGGCCTGGGCAGGTCCCGATGCTCGGCGTACCAGGGAACGTTGCGCTCCAGGAACGTCACCTTGTGGCCGCGTCGCTTCAGGGCTTTGACCAGCGCCCGGTAGGTCGTGGCGTGCCCGTTGCCCCAGGACGAAGTGATCGACAGGCCGAGGATGACGATGTCGGCCATCACACCGCTCTTTTCATCGCCTGCCCGCCTTCCAGCAAGGCCTCCACTTCCAGCGCCCGGTGGTCGTAGGTGTGCTCGGCGAGAATACGGCGGCGGGCCGCTTCGCCCATGGCGTGGGCTCGTGCGCCGTCGAGCGCCTCGACATGGTCCGCGACCTCCGCGCCGCTTGAAGCGACGAGGATTTCCGTGCCCGGCTCCAGGAATTTTTCGATTCCCGCCCAAGCGTCGGTGATGATGCAGGCGGCCGCGCCCGCCGCCTCGAAGATGCGGGTGGGCGGCGAGGCGCCGTAGCGGGCCATCGATTCGCGGTTGACGTTGAGCACGGCTTTGGCGGTGGAATTCAGCGCGTTGTGGTCGCGCGTATAGACATGTCCCAGATCTTCCACGTTGGCGGTCATCGGCTTGTCCTGCCAGCCATTGCCGCCGATCAGGAATTTTCTCAGCGGCAGCCGGGAGGCGGCGTCCAGAAAGAATTCTTCCACACGGGCTTCGCGGTCGGGGAGGCGATTGCCAAGAAAAGCGAGGTCGCATTCGAATCGCCCGTCGCGCGGCGCGGGGTGATGCGTCTCCGGGTCGACGGCGTTGTAGATCGGCACGCAGAGCCGCGCCCCGAAGCGGCGATAGGCGGACACCACCGCGTCGCCGCCGCCGTAAGTAAGAACCGCGTCGTAGCGGGGCACGTGGCCGCGGAGCGGATCGTCGAGATCGGCGCCCATGGAATCGAGGGTCGCCGGCGCGTCCACATCCCAGAATAGCGCGATGCGGCCCGGCCGGCGCATCTCCACGACGGCGCGCTCCAGCTCGCGGTCGAGCACGCCGACGCCGCTGAATTTCACCAGCACGTCCGCATCCGCGGCGGCGGCGAGAGCCTGCTCCATCGCGGAGAGGTTCGGCTCGAAGACGGTCACCCTCGCCCAGTCCGGATCGGCCATGTCGCGGTGCGCCTGGCGTTCAAAGGCGTCCGGCTCGAAGAACGCCACCTCGTGGCCGCGGCGGGCGAGCGCTCTCAGGAGCCCGCGATAATACGTGGCCGCGCCGTTCCAATAGGCGGAGACAAGGCTCGAGCCGAAGAACGCGAATCGCATCAGCCCGCTTTCCGTAGCGTTCGTGTCTGGGCGCCGGGCGCCAGCGAGGCGGCGATGGCGAGGAGCTCGTCGGCGCGGTGGTCGCAGGTGTGGCGGTCGCGGATGGCCTGCAGCCCGTTGCGGACGAGCGCTGCGGCCAGCTCCGCGTCGTTGAGCACGGCGCGCATCTGTCGCTGCATGAAAGTGCCATCCTCGGCGAGCAGAAAGCAGTCGGGTGGGAAGAGGCTCTCGGAGTCGTTCCAAGGCGCGCTGACCAGCGGGATGCCGCAGGCCAGCGCCTCGAAGACGCGGATCGTGGGTATGCCGGGGAGGGCGGTTGCATAGGGCCGGCGCGGCACATGCACGGTCAGGCGATAGCGGGCAAACGCCTCCGGCACGGCGTGGTTGGCGAGCCAGCCGCGATAGCGGATATTCCGGTGGCGAAGTTCGGCCTGAGCCCCTGCCGGGTAGCGGACGCCGAAGATGTCGGCTGAGAGCCCGAGAGCCTCGACCGGTTCGAGCAGGAACTGGCGAAGCTCCTCGCTCCGCTCCCCGTCGCCCCAATTGCCGACCCAGACGAGGTCGCCCTCCTGTTCGTCCGCGATGCGCGGAAAGAAGATGCTGGTGTCGGCCGCTTCGTGCCAGGTCCATACGCGCCGCGCCCACCCGCGGCGGGCGTAGATGTCGGCGACCGCGGCGCCGAATGCGAGCACGCCGTCGAAGCCGTCAAGGTCGAACCGCCGCATCTCGTCGGGCGCGGTGGCGGCGCGGTGATGCGTGTCGTGGAAGAGCAGCGTGAAGCGGCCGCCCAAGGCGCGCAGCCGTCCGATGCGGTTCACCCAGGCC
>JACCSN010000381.1 GCA_013812985.1 Hyphomicrobiales bacterium
CATCTCGTGCCCTTATCCGGAGTTGCGACCTAGTTTAGGCCTCAATCGCGCCCTTTGCTCATTTCATTATCGGCGTTGAAGGCTCCTCCCGCCAAACCATCCGGCGCCTCCCCAGCACGTCGGTGATGAACATCAGACCTTCCCCGCATCAGGATAACCCTTCAGAATCGATCACAACCCCCTGCGCAACTCATCCCTACTCACACGCAATTCCCCTACCCTTACGGGGATGGGAACTGCGCCGTGTCTTACGACTCGCCCGGCCCGACCGTCACGACGGAGACGGAGCCGCCATAGATCCGCTGCGCCACGCGCCGGACGTCCTCGATCGTCACGGCGCGGATGAGGTCGTTCCGCCGGTCGATATAGTCGATGCCGAGGTTGTCGACCTGGAACTGCAGGAGGTTGCGGGCGATCTTCTGCGACGAGTCGAAGCGCAGGGCAAAGTTGCCGACGAGGTAGTCCTTGGTCGCGGCGAGCTCCGCAACCGTCGGCCCTTCCGACGCGAAACGCGCCATCTCGTCCAGCATGATCTGCAGCGCGGTCTGCGCATTCGCGGCATCCACGGATGTCGCGGCCAGCGATGCGCCGGCATGGTCGTAGGGCAGGAGCCCCGTGCCCACCGAATAGGCCAGGCCGCGCTGTTCGCGCACCGCCACATAGAGTCGGGAAGAGAACGTGCCGCCGCCGAGGATCTGGTCGGCGACATAGGCCGCGATGAAGTCCGGATCGTCGCGCTTCAGGCCGGGGCCGCCGATGCGGATGGCGGTCTGCGGGACGCTGAGCGCCGCATGCCGTGTCTCCCCCAGCGCCGGCGCGATCTCGGCCACCGGCGCGAGCTCCGCTCTTTCCGGCAAGCCGCCGAAGACGCGGTCGAGCGCCGCGCCGGCGGCGTTCCGGTCGATCGCGCCGACGATCACAACATGAAGGTTGTCGCGCGCGATGATCCGGCGGTGAAAGGCCCGAAGATCATCGGGCGAAATCGTCGCGACGCTCGCGGTCGTGCCTTCGCTCGGGCGGCCGTAGGGGTGGCCGGGGAAGAGCGTCTCCGCCCAGACCCGGCCGGCGATCTCGCCCGGATTGGTCTCCGCTTGCCTGAGATTGGCCATGACCTGGCCGCGGATGCGATCGACCGGCTCAGCGTCGAACCGGGGTTCGGAGACAGCAAGGCGAAAGAGCTCGAAGGCCTCTTCGGTGTTCTGCTGCAAGGTCCTGAGATTGCCGTAGAAGGCGTCCGAGCCGGCATCGAAGGAAAGGTTGATGCTGAGGTCTTCAAGCTTGGCTTGAAAGGCGCGGGAATCGAGCGGGCCGGCGCCTTCGTCGAGCAGGCCGGACATCAGGTTCGCCATGCCGGATTTGTCGGCGGGATCCTGCGCCGCGCCGCCGCGGAAGGCGACGTTCATGGTGACGACCGGGACGGTGTAGTCCTCCACCAGCCAGGCCTTCAGGCCCTTGGGGCTGGTGATCTCCTGGACGGAAGCCGCCCGGGCAGGGGCGCCGACGAGGGCGATGGTCATGGCGGCTCCGAACAGGATGGCGGGAATGCGCAGGAACAGGCGGCTGGCCATCAGCTCCGCCCCTCTTCGAGAGGCAGCAGATAGCCGGTGGCCGAGGCCTCGGACTGAAGGTAGCGCTCCGCGACCGCCTGTACCTGTTCGGCGGTGACCGCCTGGATGCGAGCCGGCCAATTCTGCACGTGATCCAGTGTGCGGCCGACGGTCAGCGCCTGGCCGACGATGTTGGCCAGCATGGTCTGGTTGTCGAGCGAGTAGATCGCTTGCGCCACAGCCGAGCGCTTGGCGCGCGCCAGCTCCTCCTCGGTGATCCCGTTCTCCTGAAGCTCGGCGATCACCGCCTCCATGCGCGCTTCCAGATCGCGCAACTCGGTTCCCGGCTTCGGCAGCCCGTAGATGATGAAGCGCATGTCGTCGAGGCCGCCTGACTGGTAGCTTGCGCCGGCATAGGTGGCTGCCCCGTCGCCGCGCACAAGAATATCGTAGAAGCGGCTGGTGGCCCCGCCGCCGAGGATCTCGGCGAGCAGCGAGAGCGCCTCCGCCTCGCCAGCCTGCCCGGTCACCACGGAGGGGACGATATAGGCGCGCTGCAGCTGCGGCTCGCGCACCTTCTCGTCCTTCACCGTCACCGTACGCGGGCCGATCGCCGGCGGCTCACCGGGACGCGGGACGCGCACGGCTTCAGGCCGGGCGGGGATCTTGCCGTAGGTCTCCTCGGCGAGCCGGCGAACCTCCTCCGGGACCACGTCCCCGGAGACGACGAGGACGGCGTTGTTGGGGGTATAATAGCGCTTGTAGAAGTCGAGCGCCGTGTAGCGGTCGAGCGCCCGGATCTCGTGGTTCCAGCCGATGATCGGCCGCCCGTACGGATGGTTCAGGTAAAGGATCCTGACGAGCGCCTCGTTCAGCATGGCGTCGGGGTTCTTCTCCACCCGGTCGCGCCGTTCGTTCAGGACGACGTCGCGCTCCGTCGCGACCATCTCGTCGCCGAGCACGAGATTGGTCATCCGGTCGGCTTCGAAGACCATCATCTCACCGAGGTTCTCCTTCGCGACCCGCTGGAAGTAAGCGGTGAAGTCGGACGAGGTGAAAGCGTTCTCGTCGCCGCCGATCGCCGCCACGCGCTGGCGGAATTCCTCGCCCGGATGCGCTTCCGTGCCTTTGAACATGAGATGCTCGAGGAAATGCGCGATGCCGGACTGGCCGCCCGTCTCATCGGCCGCGCCGACGCGATACCAGACCATATGGGTGACGACCGGCGCCCGGTGGTCCGGGATCACCGCGACCTGCATGCCGTTCTTCAGCGTGAATTCCACCGCGTTCGGCGCCATCAGCGGGATGGGCTTGGCCGATGGGCTTGGCAGGGGCGTCTCGGCATAGGCGGGAAGCGCGGACATCAGGACTCCCAGGAAAACAGCAAGGGGCGCGAATCTCTTCATAGGGCAAAGCCCTCCGGACGAGGCAATGTTCCGCAATATAGGCGCGGCGCGACGGGACAGTAGTGAACTTTCGGTCATCTTGCCGTCACAGCCGTGCCCCGTTCGTTGACGCGCAACGCCGGCAACGCTACGCCCCCGGCCCGGCAGGATCGGAGACGCGATGCGGCGCATATGGGGGTTGAGCGAGCTGGCGGCATCCTTTGACGCGGTCCTTTGCGATGTCTGGGGCGTGCTCCACAACGGGCTCGCGGCGTTTCCGGGCGCCGTCGAGGCGCTCCAGCGGTTCCGGAGCGGCGGCGGGCGGGTCGTGCTCGTCACCAATGCGCCGCGGCCGGCCGCGCCGATCCGCGCCCAGCTCCGCTCCCTGGGCGTGCCCGACGATGCCTATGACGCGCTTGTCACGTCGGGCGACGTAACCCGCGCCGTGATCGCCGAGCGTCCTGGCGCGAAGCTGCTGCATATCGGCGCGGACCGCGACCTGCCGTTCTACGAAGGCCTCGACGTGACGCTCGTGCCGGAGGCGGACGCCGAGCTGGTCAGCTGCACGGGGCTCTTCGATGACGAGGCGGAGACGCCGGGGGACTACCGGGCGCTCCTGGAACGCCTCGCCGCCCGTCGCCTCACCATGGTCTGCGCCAATCCCGATCTCGTGGTGGAGCGCGGCGACCGCCTGCTCTATTGCGCCGGCGCGCTGGCGCGGCTCTACGAGGAGCTCGGCGGGGAGGCGGTCCTGGTCGGCAAGCCGCATGCGCCGATCTACCGGGCGGCGCGGCGGCTTGTCGCGGAACTCGGCGGCGCGACGATTCTCGCCATCGGCGACGGGCTGCCGACCGATATCCGCGGCGCCTGCGACAATGGCCTCGACGTGCTGTTCGTCACCGGGGGAATCCATTCCGCCGACTTTGGGCCGACCGATGACCCTGACGGCGCTCGGGTCGAAGCGCGGCTCTCCGCGGAGCGCTTGAGCGCCGTGGCGTTCCTGCCGACGCTGGTCTGGGACAAGCCGCCGCCCAGACGCCCGGCATGACGCACCCGAAAGCCGCCCGCCTGGCGACCCTGGACGATTTCCCGCCCGCCTGGCGTGGCGCGGTGGTGGCGATCGGCAATTTCGACGGCGTGCATCGCGGGCATCAGGCGGTGCTCCTGGCGGCGCGACTGGAGGCCGAGCATCGCCGCGCCGCGTGCCTGATGCTCACCCTGGAGCCGCATCCGCGCGCCTTCTTCTCGGGGCGGCCCGTCTTTCGCCTCACCCCCGCACCGCTGAAAGCGGCGGCCGCCGCTGCGCTGGGGCTGGATGGCGCGCTCGTGCTCGCCTTTGATCAGGCGCGGGCCGAGCAAAGCGCGGAGGATTTCGTGCGCGAGCTTCTGGTGGAGAAGCTCGCCATCAGCTCGGCCGTGACCGGCTACGACTTCCACTTCGGCCAGGGCCGCCGCGGCACGCCGGATTTCCTGGCGCGCCAAGGCGAGCTGCACGGCTTCTCGGTCACGGTCGTGGACGCCTTCCGCAAAGGCGAGGAGGCCGTGTCCTCCACCGCGATCCGGCGGGCGCTGGCCGGTAGCGACATCGCCGCCGCCAACGCGCTTCTAGGCTGGCGCTGGTCGGTCGAAAGCCGGGTCATCCACGGCGAGGCGCGCGGCCGCGAGCTCGGCTATCCGACCGCCAATATGGCGCTCGATCCGGCGACCGAGCTGAAGCACGGCGTCTACGCCGTCCGCTTTCGGCGCGCCGACGGCAGCGTACTTGACGGGGTCGCAAGCTTCGGCCGCCGCCCGACCTTCGACAATGGCGGCCCACTGCTGGAGACGTTTCTCTTCGACTTCTCCGGCGACCTTTACGGCGGGACGGCGCTGGTTTCGTTCTACGGCTTCATCCGGCCGGAGGAACGGTTCGACAGCGTTGCCCCGCTGGTGGCCCGGATGGACGAGGATTCGCTGGAGGCAAGGGCGATGCTGGAGCGGACGCCGCCGGGAGAGCTGGATGCCGCGATTGGCGAGGCTTGGGCGGGGCTCCTCGGCACCTAGCGGATGAAGGCGGCCTCGATGACTTCGACGATGGAGCAGCGGTGATCAGAAAACTCTTCGTCTATGCGCGAGCCGAGGTAAAAACGACATGGCCCGCTGGCTGACGAGCAGCCGCCGCGTGATCTCGCGGCTCAAAGAAGACGGGTGGATGCTCGATCGCGTGCAGGGCTCGCATCATCATTTCAAGAAGGTTGGAATTCCCTTTATCGTGACGGTTCCCCATCCCAAGAAGGACTTGCCGCTCGGGCTCGTGAAGTCGATCTATGATAAGGCTGGCTGGCCCCGCCCAGGAGGAACGCGTTGAAGCCTTACATCGGCATCGTGCACAAGGATTCAGAAAGCGCTTATGGCATCACTTTCCCAGATGCCCCAGGCTGCTTTTCGGCCGCCGACGAGATGGACGACCTGTTCGTGATGGCAGACGAGGCGATCACCGCCTGGATGGATGCCATGTTGGAGGATCGCCTTGTCATTCCTTTAACACGCGATCTATCGGAAATCAGAGCGGATCCAAAGTGGGTGGAAAGCTTGGCGACCAGCGTCTTCTTGATCGCTGTTCCGGTGCCGTCGCGAGGCGCCCAACAACAGGCGGCTTAACGCTGCTGTGAGCGGCCCGCGCGCTGCGGGAAGCAGCGGGACTCATGCCCACGAGGTGGGACCGGTAAACCCAGCTCGAAAGAAGATGGTCGGTTAAGGCACTCGGGCGCAAGCTGGCGTGACTACACTATTCGGTTCTGAAGGAGCCCGCGAATGCAGCTACAGAGTCGCAGCTACTGGGCTTCTCGGATCGATACGGAGAACAAAAATTACTTCTGGTCAGAGCTGCAGGCCGGGTGCCTTCGCCAAGGCTGGGGTTATGAACAAAGCCAAGATCTCCGCATAGTAACCCAGACGCCTTGCCAGGACCGGTCACCGAAGCAGAATGAGACGTATCGCCAGCGCTTCATGGCTGGGGGCGAGGGCGGCTGGCAGAATGGGGATGTCATTCTTGTCCCGAACGTGCCGACCTGGGGAACTTTCGCCTTATCGGAAGTTGTCGGACCTTATCGCTTCGAGATAGACCCGACGTACCGTGACTACGGCACATCCGTGAGGTCGGCCTATTGACTCCAGAGGGGGTGGCCAAGGCCAGTCATCTGGTCAACAAAGATATTCGCTTCATACTTCGCAATGCTGGTCGCACGTGGAGTATAAACCATCTGCGAGATGTCATTGAAACGTAATCGCGCACGCGAACGATCCAGATATTCGCCTACAGAGCGCAGAACTGCAGAGAATAGAGCGTACACTGAATAAAGCGATGTCAGCGGCGGTTAAAGCGCTGGAGAAGAATTTTCGGAAAGAGTTGAACAGAACGTTGCGAGCCGCAGAGTGGGAAAAAGTTCTTGCGACTGCTGCCAAGACGCACTTTCCAACCGCTGACGTGCGGCACACTGGTGGACCTAACGAGGCGGGCGCCGACATTGAAATCATTCTTCCCAACCCGTTCGGTGGGACGCCCTGGATAGTTGTCGTGCAGGTCAAGGACTATGAAGGGCAAGTTGGCGACCACGTCGTGGGTCAGCTTAGGGACGCCGTGAACACGAGGAAGGAGCGCGGACACGTGATCGGCGCTGTGCTCGCATCTACTAATGCCCACCCCTCGCGTGAGCTGCATGAGGCGATCAGCGTTTTCGAGCAGGAGCTCGGGGTTCCAGTGACGGTCATGCATGGAGACGAATTCATGAAGATGATCCTCCGCGGGGTGGTGCAGTATGGTGCTCTGATCGTCGACGGCAGCACCTGGGTCGGTCCAGCGGAGACGCAGTTGCCTGGAGATCAGCTGAGGCGCTGAACGGATGCCAAAACAAAGGGTCGCCCAAACTGGCGCGAGGGTGCGTCGCCTGCGGCACTTTCCTCCGATCACCCACTCCGCTAGAATGACGCCTCCATGCGCGCCGCATCCCGAATAGTTCGAATTACCCACCCGGCCTCGTTCTGACGGGGCTGCGTTTGGCCGCGCGCTGTGGCCCGGCGCTCCGCATTCAGCCTGCTATTCGTGCCTGAAAGCCAAACCATGAGCGAAAAGAGAGCCGCCGCCCCGGAATCCGCCGAGCGGCGATCCGGCGAGCGGAAAGCAGGCGGATCGCGCGATTATTCCGAGACCCTGTTCCTGCCGAAGACCGATTTCCCGATGCGCGCCGGGCTGCCGCTGAAAGAGCCGGAAATCCTCAAACGCTGGGGGACGATGGACCTTTATGCCCAGCAGCGCGAGCAGGCCAAAGGGCGCGCGAAATATATCCTCCATGACGGCCCGCCCTACGCTAACGGCAACATCCATATCGGCACCGGGCTGAACAAGATCCTGAAGGACGTGGTGGTCCGTTCCCGCCAGATGATGGGCTTCGACAGCAATTACGTGCCGGGCTGGGACTGCCACGGCCTGCCGATCGAATGGAAGATCGAGGAAGAGTACCGGGCCAAGGGGCGGAACAAGGACACCGTGCCGGTGGTGGAGTTCCGCCGCGAATGCCGCGACTTCGCGCGCCACTGGATGGGCGTGCAGGCCGAGGAATTCAAGCGCCTGGGGGTTAACGGCGATTTCGCCGACCCCTACACGACGATGAGCAACGGTGCGGAAGCGACGATCGCCGCCGAGCTGATGAAATTCGCCCGCTCCGGCCAGCTCTATCGCGGATCGAAGCCGGTCATGTGGTCGGTGGTGGAGAAGACGGCGCTGGCCGAGGCCGAGATCGAGTACCACGATTACACCTCCGACACGGTCTGGGTGAAGTTTCCGGTGACCTCCGGCCCGCGCACCTTGCGCGGCGCGGCGATCGTCATCTGGACGACGACGCCCTGGACCATCCCCGGCAACCGCGCGGTCAGCTATTCGCCGAAGATCGCCTACGGGCTCTATGAAGTGACGGCGGCGGCCGACGGGAACTGGGCGAAGCGGGGCGACAGATACGTGCTCGCCGACGCGCTGGCCGCCGATGTGATGCGCCAGGCGCGGGTGGAAAGCTTTGGGCGCGTCGCCGACGTGCCGGCCGACGATTTCGCCACCCTGGTCTGCGCTCACCCGCTGCGAGGGTGGGCGCAAGTTTCCGACCCTTCGAGGTTTCCGGCTGCGCCGGAAGCGCCTCAGCGTGAGGACGGAGATAGATCCCTGGAACCTCATCCTGAGGAGCGAGCCTCGAAGAACGAGGTTCGGCCCTACGCCTTCGACGTGCCGCTGCTGCCCGGCGATCATGTGACCGAGGAGGCTGGCACGGGCTTTGTCCATACCGCGCCGGGCCATGGCCGGGAGGATTTCGAGATCTGGATGGAGCATCGCCGCGAACTGGAGGAGAGCGGCGTCGACACCGCCATCCCCTATACGGTCGACGCCGACGGCGCCTTGACGCGCGACGCGCCGGGCTTCGAGGGCCGCCGCGTCATCACCGATGCCGGCGAGAAGGGCGACGCCAATCCGGCCGTCATTGCCGCCTTGACGGAAGCCGGCGGACTTATCGCCCGCGGCCGCCTGAAGCACCAATATCCGCATTCCTGGCGGTCGAAGAAGCCGGTGATCTTCCGCAACACGCCGCAATGGTTCATCCATATGGACCGCGACATCGACGCGGGCGGCGATACGCTCCGCGCCCGCGCGCTGGGCGCGATCGCCGAGACCCGCTTCGTTCCGGCCGCAGGCCAGAACCGACTGCGCGGCATGATCGAGAACCGCCCCGATTGGGTCGTTTCGCGCCAGCGCGCCTGGGGCGTGCCGATCGCCGTCTTCGTGCATCGCGGGAGCGGCGAGCTCCTCGTGGACGAGGTGGTGAACGACCGTATCATCGCGGCGTTTCGCGAAGAGGGGGCCGACGCCTGGTTCGCTGAAGGAGCAAAGGAGCGCTTCCTCGGCAATTCCCACCATCCCGCCGAGTGGGAAAAAGTCGACGACATTCTCGATGTCTGGTTCGATTCAGGCTCCACTCACGCCTTCGTGCTGGAGCAACGGCCTGACCTCAATTGGCCGGCGGACCTTTACCTGGAAGGGTCCGACCAGCATCGCGGCTGGTTCCATTCCTCGCTCCTGGAGAGCTGTGGAACGCGCGGTCGCGCGCCTTACGACGCCGTCCTCACCCATGGTTTCGTCATGGCGGAAGACGGCCGCAAGATGTCGAAATCGCTCGGCAACCAGGTCTTTCCGCAGGACGTGATCAAGCAATCGGGCGCTGATATCCTGCGGCTCTGGGTGGTCTCCTCGGATTACGCCGAGGATCTGCGGATCGGGCCGGAGATCCTGAAGACCAACGTCGATTCCTATCGGAAGCTCAGGAACACGATCCGCTGGATGCTCGGCTCGCTCGCCCATTTTCGCCCCGACATGCGCGTGCCGGAAGCCAAAATGCCGGAACTCGACCGTCTCATGCTGTCGGAGCTTGCCCGGCTCGATCGCGTCGTCCGCGACGGCTACGAGGCGTTCGACTTCAAACGCGTTTATGCCGCCCTCTTCAACTTCATGACCGTGGACCTCTCGGCCTTCTATTTCGACATCCGCAAGGACACGCTCTATTGCGATCCGGCCTCCTCGAAGTCGCGGCATGCGGCGCTCACCGTCATCGACCGGCTGTTCGATTGCTTGGTGCGCTGGCTCGCCCCGATGATTCCCTTCACCGCCGAGGAAGCCTGGACGGAACGGCGCGGGGAGGGCGCTTCGGTTCACCTGGAGCTGTTTCCCGAGATTCCTCCCGCGTGGCGCGATGAGGCGCTGGAGGCGAAGTGGGAGACGATCCGCGCCGTCCGCCGGGTGGTGACCGGGGCGCTCGAAGTGGAGCGGCGGGAGAAGCGCATCGGCTCGTCGCTGGAAGCCGCGCCGCGCATCTTTGTTGCCGATCGGGAACTGAGGGCTTTGCTGGCCGCCGTCGACATGGCCGAAATGTCCATCACCAGCCAGGCGCTTCTGGAGGAAGGCGAGGGACCGGCCGAGGCATTCCGCCTTCCTGACGCGCCAGGGGTCGCGGTGCTGCCTTGCCTGGCCGAAGGCCGCAAATGCGCCCGCTCGTGGAAAATCTTGCCGGAGGTCGGCTCCGATCCCGATTACCCGGATCTGACGTTCCGCGACGCCGCCGCAATGCGCGAATTCGAAGCGGACCGACAGGCCGCCGAATAGATGCAGTCGGTGGCGAGCTTCCTGGGCTTCGCGATCGCCGCCGTCGGCGTTGCGGTCGACCAAATCCACAAGTCCTGGATGCTTGGGCCTTTTGCGATCGACGGGAAAGGCCGCGTCGAGCTGACGCCCTATCTCGACCTCGTCCTGGTGTGGAACCGCGGCGTCAGCTATGGGCTCCTCACCCAGGACGGCGAGCTTGGCCGCTGGCTCCTGATCCTGTTCGGCGTGGTCGGCGCGCTCGTCTTCGGGTGGTGGCTGTGGACGACGCGGCGGCTGTTGCCGGCGCTGGCGCTGGGGCTGGTCATCGGCGGCGCGCTTTCCAACGTCATCGACCGGCTTCTGCATGGCGCCGTCGCCGATTTCTTCCTGTTCCACGTCGGCGGCTTCGAATGGTACGTGTTCAACCTGGCCGACGTCTGGATCGTGGCGGGGGTGGTCGGGCTGGTGCTCGCGTGGCTGAGCGAGCGCCGCGAAATCGCCACGGAGCCGTGACACGCCGCGCTTTCTGAAGCAATACGGGGCCTTGGAGCTGATGGCTCGCGCGCGGAGCGGCCTCGTGATAGAAGCCGAGGATTCGGGAAGGGGACTGACATGAGGCCTTTGGCTTGCCTGAGCGCGCCGGGCGCCGCGCTCCTGTTCGCGGCGACCGGTCTTGGAGGCTGTATGTCGACCTCTACATACGGGACGGGCGAGGCGCCGGAAATGGCGATTTTTCGCGAAATGACAGGCGGCCTCGCCGGGGGCAAGAAACAGCCGAAGGTCGAGTATCAGCCGCGCGCGCCGCTGGTGATGCCGGCCTCCGCCGCCAGCCTTCCGGCCCCGGTGGAGACCGCCTCGGCGGCCAATCCGCAATGGCCGGTCGACCCTGACCAGACGGTGGCGGGGCCGAAGCAAGTGGACGAGGATCCGGGCGCGGCCTCGCCGGATGAATACCGCCGGCTGAAGCCGCTGGCCGGCGTTGGCTCCGGAACCGCGTCCCGGTCCAGGCAGAACGAGCGGGACTGGATGTTTGGCGCGCCGATGAAAAAGGGACAGCGCGAGGAATTCCAGGCGGC
>JACCSN010000389.1 GCA_013812985.1 Hyphomicrobiales bacterium
GGTGAACCGTCGAGCAATTCGGCTTCCTGTTTGCTAAGGTCGTGGTCCCCACGCGTGTGGGGGTGAACCGGTCTATGGGCTGCACCGGGACGGCGATGAGGCGTGGTCCCCACGCGTGTGGGGGTGAACCGACGATCACGATCCGTCGCCTCCTGAAAGAGGCGTGCTCTCCGCGCCTGGAGAACGGACCCTATCAGCGAGACCGGTGACGCCGTTTTCGGCTCGCGCGGCGATGAGCCGCGGGGCAACGGTCCGGTGATCGGCGCTGGCGGCCCCCGGCGAAGCGGGCGTTTCGGACCGCCTGTGCGATAGTACGCGCCAGAGGCGACGCCCCGCCGCCGGGGCGTCGCGGGGCATGCTGCCGCGAGCGCGGGCAGCCGTTCCGAGCGAGATGCGTCGCTCCAGGAGGTGTCGATGCCAGACCGGTACACCGTTGTCATCACATCCGATCGCTATGGGCATGAGACGAGCGGTCTGGAGTTTGAACGGGAAATGGTCGCCGCCGTCGACGACCTGGAGATCGATCTGCGGGGCGCTCCCTCGACCACCGAAGCGGAGTTGATCGCGGCGGGACGCGATGCCGATGCCCTCCTCGTCAGCACGCGGGAGGCGGTGACGCGCGAAGTGTTGTCCCATCTCACGCGCACCCGCGTCATCAGTCGCTACGGGGTCGGGCTCGATAATGTCGATCTCGACGCCGCCACCGACTATGGCATCGTCGTCACCCACTACCCTGGCTATTGCACGGCCGAGGTCGCCGATCACGCCCTCGCCCTCATCCTGGCGCTGAACCGGCGGATCGTCGAGCTCGATCGCAGCCTGCGCGCCGGCGCCTGGGTGGAGCACGGCGCGTTGACCGCGACGATTCTCGGTGGCCCCGTGCCGCCGCTGCGCGAGCAGACCCTCGGCATCATCGGCTTCGGCCGGATCGGTCATGCCGTCGCCGAGCGGGCGAAGCCGTTTGGGCTGACGCTCCTCGTCGCCGACCCCTACGTCGAGCCATCGGTGATCGAAGCCGCCGGGGCGGAGCCGGTCGCGCTCAACGAGCTCTTGGCGCGCGCCGATATCGTCACCGTCCATTGCCCGCTCACCCCGAAGACGCGAGCCCTGATTGGCGCCGAGGAGTTGGCGCGGATGAAACCGGGCGCTTCCCTGGTGAACACGGCACGCGGTCCGATTCTCGATCTCGAGGCCGTGGCCGCGGCCCTGCGGAGCGGCGCGCTAGGCGGGGCCGGGCTCGATGTCTTCTATCCCGAACCGCTCCCCATGTCCGCCCCTTTCTATGCGATGCCGAATGTCATCTTGACGCCCCACGCCGCCTACTACTCCGAGCGATCGGTCGATGTCGTGCGCCGGGAAACCTTGAATGAGGCGCTAGCCGTGCTGCGCGGACAGCGACCGCGCACGGTGGCGAACCCCGGCGTCCTCGCCAAAGTCTCGCTCACGCCGTGACCAGCTATCGATGCTGGCGGCAGGGAAGGCGCTGGCGGATCGGCCTCGCCGGACGGCGATCGGCGCCCGCCCACTGGCGATCGCGGCGAACCGCACGGCGGAGCGGCTCCGCGTCATCACGCTGCTAGCGAGCGTTCGATGCCGCGCCGTCCCTTTCGCCGTGCCGATCCGCCGTTGCCGGAGGCGGTTGGCCCTGCCACCGGCGCGACCGACGGTGAGATGGCGAGCGAGATCGACGCCCGTCTCATCGCCGCCGCCCAAGCGGGCGACCTCGATGCCTTCAATACCCTGGTGCCGCGGCATGAGCGGGCCGTCTTCAACGTCTGCCTACGCCTCCTGCGCGATGTCTCGCTGGCGGAAGACGCCGCCCAAGAGACGTTTGTGCGGGCCTGGACGGGGGTGACGTCGTTTCGCGGCGGCCTGGTCCGGCCCTGGCTGCTGCGAATCGCGACCAATCGCTGCTACGACCTGCTGCGTGAGCGGGGCCGCCGCCCAGTCAGCTCGCTCGATGCCGAGCCATTTGAGATTCAGCCGACCTGGCCGAGCCAACGGGCGGAGGAGGAATCGCCGGAAACCTTCGCCTTGCAAACTGAGCTCGGGGTGCATCTGGAACGCGCCTTGACCGCCCTGCCCGACGATCAGCGACTCGTCGTCTTGCTCGCCGATGTCCAAGGGTGTGACTATCAGGAGGTGGCCGCGATTACGGGAACGGCGCTCGGCACGGTCAAGTCTCGTCTCAGCCGGGCGCGGGCGCGCCTGCGCGAGGCGCTGCGCGACGACGCGACGGCCGGGGAACTCTTCGACCGCTATCTCCGTCTTGCTGAAGAAGGGGATCGCGCCGGCCGGGGGAGCGGTGAGCCACGGGAGGCGACCATAGACGATGATGGAACAGCGTGATGCGTAGCGATCAGGCAGGGGGTGGCGGTGGCGACGCGGAGCGGTCGCGGTCACCCGCGCGCCCGCCTGCGAACGCGGCCCGGCATCTCGATCTTGACACGCTGACGGCCTATCTCGACCACGAATTGTCAGACGCTGACCGCCAGGACGCGGAGCACCATTTGCGCCTCTGCGCCGACTGTCGCCAAGAGCGGGATGAGTTGCGGGCGACGGTGCTGCTGCTGCG
>JACCSN010000560.1 GCA_013812985.1 Hyphomicrobiales bacterium
AGCCTATGAGTTTGACGGGAGAAAGCGGCATGGACGCTGTCGTGAGCAAAGCCCGGCTGATCGACGGGAAGAGCGTCGCCGCGGCCGTCATCGAGACGGTCAAGGACGCGCGCGACAGGCTGTTCTCAGCGCTTGCGGTCAAGCCGGGCCTCGCGGTGGTCATCGTCGGCGAGGATCCGGCGAGCCGCGTCTATGTCCGGAACAAGAGCCTCAAGGCCGAGGAATGCGGCTTCCATTCCGAGCAGCACACGCTTGCCGCGGAGACCTCCGAGGCCGAACTTCTGGCGCTGGTGCGGCGACTGAACGCCGATCCGGCCGTGCACGGCATCCTCGTGCAGCTGCCGCTCCCCAAGCACATCGAGGAGACCAAGGTGCTTCTCGCGATCGACCCGGACAAGGATGTCGACGGGTTCCATCCAGTGAATGTCGGCAGGCTCGCCGCCGGTGCGCGCGGAGAAGCGCTGGTGCCCTGCACGCCGGCGGGCAGCGTGATGCTGGTCAAGCATGCGCTGGGCGGCGATCTGTCCGGGCTCGAAGCGGTGGTGATCGGCCGCTCCAACATCGTCGGCAAGCCGGTGGCGCAGCTCCTGCTTCAGGAGAACTGCACGGTGACGATCGCGCACAGCCGGACGCGTGATTTGCCGGAGGTGTGCCGGCGGGCGGACATCCTGGTCGCCGCGGTCGGGCGGGCGGAGATGGTCAAGGGCGATTGGGTGAAGCCGGGCGCCTGCGTCATCGATGTCGGCATCAACCGCGTCGCCGATCCGGCAACTGGCAAGAGCCGCATCGTCGGCGACGTGGATTTCGCCTCGGCCTCAGCTGGCGCCGGCTGGATCACGCCGGTGCCGGGCGGGGTGGGGCCGATGACGATCGCGCTCTTGATGGCGAATACGGTGACGGCGGCGGCGCGGGCGGCGGGGCGGCGAGATATCGCGGAGGGAATCGGACAAGGTTAGGCGGGGAGGGATCAATGCCGGCTAGAGCTTTCGTAGCCCGCATGGAGCGAAACGCAATACGGGGGGGGCCTGGTAGCCAGACCCGGATTTCGCTTTCACTCCACCCGGGCTACACTCTACGCTCGCTGACGCTCCAAAGTGTAATTAGCTCCGCCTTGACAAAGGTAGGCCCTGCTCCAGCAGTAAATTAGCTAATTGCTCTGGGCGCGATCTAGGCGAATATCTCGGTGCCTTCGTCAAGTTGCACTCAGGGGCATCCATGCCGCCTATCATGCATGCGGAAATCCACTCGCCAAACCGGGTTACACGCGTGTAGACGCCATACTTTCCGGGTTGAGCGCAGCCTTCGCCCCAGCTAACAATGCCTGCAAGTCGCGGCTTTTCCTGCGCGGGGCTTGTGATCAGAGGTCCGCCGCTGTCGCCCTGGCAAGAATCTTGCCCGCCCGCCGCAATGCCAGCGCAGATCATGTTCTCCGTGATTTCACCGTTGTAGCTAAGGGGATCGTTACAGGTTTCTCGCGTTACGAACGGCACATCGACTTCGCGGAGATCCTTCACGACCGCGCCGCCTGCCTCCGTCGCCCCCCAGCCGGTGACCCAAAGCTTCTTCTCATCGTCGGGGATAAGCACGGTGTTCTCGCTATTCGCGTCGAGGAGCGCGATTGATTGGATCGTGCCTCCAATGGAAAGCGGAGAGAGAAGCTCGACCAGCGCAACATCGTTGTCGAAGCTGGGAGCTGCGTATTTTCTATGCGTGATCAGCCGCCGCGCGTTTATGCGCCGGACGGTCTGGTCGAGGTGGTTTGTTCCCGCAGCGACATGCAGCTCTTGTGCCGAAAGGCCGTCCAGGCAATGCGAAGCCGTGAGGATCCATTTAGCGTCGATAACCGAACCGCCGCAGAAATGCGCTCGGGTCGGGTCGGCTATCCACGATACCAAGAGCGATGCTTGCCACGGATATTCACCCTCGTCAGCTGGCACGCCGCCCACAACCTTCGGCTCCTCGTTGCGGAGGAAGCGAAGCACTGTCTCGTCGAAATCCTTGGCGCCCCGTGAGACATAGGTGCTAGCGTCTAGGGCATCGGATGCGTTCTGCGCCGAAGCCGCGCTGGCAAGCATTGTAATGCAGGCCGCCAGTGCCGCAAAAAAAAGGTCTTGATTCGATCATTGCTCGCCTCCCTTCGTTGTAAAGATGCGCACGCGAATGTCGTCGCCTGCGAATTCCTGCTCTTGAGCCGTGGTGATGTTAGGCCTAGGCACGCCGTTCTCCACTAACACTTGAGAAATGTGAGTTGCTCTCAAAGCCAAGAGATCTTGGTGTTTGCTCGACTCCGTTTTCGGCGTCGCGATTGACACCCACGAAACGCTGCGTCGCTCGCTCTTCAGGTCAGAGATGGTCCTGACCATCTCGTCAACGTCCGCCAGCGTGGGAAGACGATCCGGCTTTCCAGTTACGGTCAGTTCCGCGCTAGGCTCGCCGATCTCAACGGACGGGGCACCACCTGGCGGAAGGAGGACGTAGCTCCAGGGGCTGAAATCCGTGCCGCGGACTTTGAGCCACGTCTCGTTTAGTTTCGGAAAAGCAACGTCCCCGACCGTAATGCTGTCACCGAACTCAAAGCTTTCTGCGACCGGAGCGCTTTCGGTCGGCTCGCTGCAGCCTTCCACGGTGCCAAGCGCGATGCCCTCACCATGCGCCACCAGAATCCTGCCGGACTGCTGGGCTGCTTGCGCCGGCGCCGCCGGCGCAAGCACGAGTTGCTCGAACGATGCCGAGATTGGCGGGAGCAGGTCTTGGACGTCGCCGTCAAGACCAATAGGTCCGGACACGCGAGCAACCACGATAGGGGCCGGCGTGGCCGACGGTGCCGAACTCTCCCAACCAAACTCCGGCGCAAGCGGCGATATTCGGGTCGAGAAGGCCTCCGCATTGCCGCTATTGTCCGAGAGCCAGCGGCGAGCGGCGGCCGCGTAATCGCTAACGCTGTAGAAACTCAGGAATTTGCGAACGGCATTCTTACCGGTTCCGAGGGCGGAGCGCCAAGCGACCAGCTCGTCCTCCGCGATCCCCTGCGAGCGTTTCAAGTAAAGGATGGCGGACGAAGATTCAGAAAACCACGGAGTCTGTGTTTCGCTGGTGGATTCGCGGACGTGGAAGCGCACCTCCTTCTGGACTTGGTCAAAATCCATTCCGTCACGTGGCAGATACTCGAGGAGTGCCTTTGTATAGGCGCTTAACTCATTCGTTGAGCTGCCGACGGAGATCGTGCCGGGCGCCGACGAATAACCAACTATGTTGTTTTCCGGTGGCGCCCCAAGCTCTGCTAGCCCCTTCGCAATCTGGTCTCGCGTTCTCGGATCGTCTTGATCATCAATGAAAGCTGCAATGTTCCGGCACGCATCGAGGAAAAGTAATTGCTCACCCCCGCCCTGTCACGAGGTGAGCGGCAAGGGTTGTCCGGCGAGTGTGATGCGGATGGCGTCGAGGGCGCCGCAGGCGCGGCGTCTGGCGGGCTCGATGACGGAGCGGATATCGGCGTAGAGCCTGGCGCCCCATTCGCTGCGGAAGCCGTTGGTGATCTTGCGGAATGGCACGGCCGGGCGCAGCGCCCGTTCCGAGCCGTTGTTGGTGGGCTCGATGGCGCGGTTGGTCATGAACACGAACATGTGGCGGCGGATTTTCTTGACGACGCGGTGGAGCTTTTGGCCGGCGGCATGG
>JACCSN010000468.1 GCA_013812985.1 Hyphomicrobiales bacterium
GTGCTGGTGGTCAATGTCATGGGCGCGGTGTTCATGCCGTCGCTCGACGATCCCTTCGCCGCCGTCTCCCGCGAGGTCTCCGCCTGCTCCATCGGCAATGGCTGCGACGCGGTCATCGTCGATTTCCACGCCGAGGCGACCAGCGAGAAGCAGGTCATGGGCCACTTCCTCGACGGCCGCGCCTCGCTGGTGATCGGCACCCATACGCATGTGCCGACCGCCGATCACCGCATCCTGAAGGGCGGCACCGCCTATATGACGGATGTCGGCATGTGCGGCGACTACGATTCGGTGATCGGCATGGACAAGGACGAACCGCTCCGGCGCGCCACCACCAAAATCCCCTCCGCGCGCTTCGGGCCGGCGCTCGGCGCCGCGACGCTTTCCGGCCTGGCGGTGGAAACCGACGACGCGACCGGCCGCGCCCTGCGAGTCGCGCCGGTGCGGATCGGCCCCGGTCTCTCCCCGGCCGAGCCCGACCTTGGAGCGTTGGCATGAAAGACGCCCTGCACGGCCGCTGTTTTTGCGGTGCGATCCGGATCACAGCTGTCGAAAATCCCTTCCAGGTCTCCTGGTGCCATTGCCGCGACTGCCGCCGGCAGACCGGCGCGCCGGCCGTCGTCTGGGCCGGGTTCCAGTCCGACCAGGTGCGGCTTGCCGGCGACCCGAAGCGGCGCCAGTCCTCCCCCCACATCACCCGCGCCTTTTGCGCCGATTGCGGGACGCCGATGAGCTATGAGGACGACCGGCTCGCAGGCGAGATCTACATCCATGCCGGGCTGTTTGACGAGGCGGACCGGCTGGTGCCGGACCGGCACGCTTACGTGACGTCGAAGCTGTTCTGGCTGCACATGGAAGATGGGCTGACGGAGTTCGATGAGACGACGCGGGAGCGCCCCATCAGCAGCAAACAACCCTAACCTTGTTTGTGTGCCTGATCTCCGGACGTCTCGCCTATCCTCAAAGCGATTCAAAGCTGATGTTCAAGCGACCGCCCAAGGCGTTTGCGGCTTCTTCCAATTGATCGAGCTTCGTAGCGTGACGCGGATTCAGGATCCGCCGCACCTCCGCCTCGTTGCGCTCCAATAGTCTCGCAAGCGCCATTTTGGAAAGACCCGCCGCCTTCCACGCCGAATAAATCGAAGCCTTGGCCGCCAGCTGCGCTGGCAGAGACACGATATGCTCCCCTTTGCGCGCAAGTGTAGGAGGAGTCAGATTCATGCCGTCTTCCATGCGCCCTGTCACCGCCAGTTCTATGGCGTCCCTAGCAAGGGCAAGCGCTTCATCAAAGGTCCCTCCAGAGGTCACCACTTCGGGCAGGTCTCGCGCGGAAACGACGAAGTCCCCGTCCTTCTTGTCAATGTTTATCCCGTAACTCCAACTCGCATCCATGAATATCCCCGTCAGAAGCTACAAATCTTGGCAACGTTGCGATACCCCGGGCACATCATCACAAATCCAACGAATCTATGTTAAGCTGCTTCAGAATGCGTTCGATTCGACCGGGGTTCAGGTCGCTTTGAACTGTCGTGACCCGGTCTCCTAACGCACTCTGTAATGAGCCCCCTTTCCTTTGTTCGAATCCAGATCGAAGCCTAGGCCGCTCTTTCTCGCATATTTCCGAAGGGCCCGGATCAGACCGTCACGGTTCATCCTGTGCCCTTCGCCTCGGGACCAGCAATATCGGTCATTTTTGTTCGAGCGGCAATGGCGATGATCGCCCCGGAGGGGCCGCTTGCGTAAGCTCGGCTTCCCCAAAGGCGGGCGTACGCTGCTCGTCTCCCTTCCCTTCTCAAAGGCCGCAAATTATAAGCCGCTATCCTATTACCCGGACGGAGCGCGGGGCCGAGCGCCCGCAGCCGTCCCGCAGACTAGCAGACGCGAAGGGCGCCATGGCCGGACATTCCCAGTTCAAGAACATCATGCACCGCAAGGGCAAGCAGGACAAAGTGCGGTCCAAGCTGTTCTCGAAGCTCGCCCGCGAGGTGACGGTCGCGGCCAAGGAAGGCGGCCCGGACCCCGATTCCAACGCGCGGCTACGGCTCGCCGTCCAGAATGCGCGCGCCCAGTCCATGCCCCGGGACAACATCGAGCGCGCTATCTCCAAGGCAGCCGGCGCCGAGGGCGACGATTATGCCGAGATCCGTTACGAGGGCTACGGCCCCGGCGGCGTGGCGTTCATCGTCGAGTCGCTCACCGACAACCGCAACCGCACGGCCGGCGCGATCCGCTCCTATTTTGCCAAGAACGGCGGCGCGCTGGGCGAGACGAACTCCGTCGCCTTCATGTTCGACCGCGTTGGCGAGATCGTCTTTCCGGCTTCCGCCGGCGACGCCGATACGGTGCTTGAGGCGGCGATCGAGGCCGGCGCCAGCGATGTCGCGAGCGACGCGGAAGGCCACGTCGTCAACACCGCCTTCGAGGATCTCGCCTCCGTCGCCGGCGCTCTCGAGAAGCAGCTCGGCGAGCCGACATCGGTGCGGTCGGCCTGGAAACCGCGGACGATGACGCCGGTCGAAGGCGAAAAGGCCGAGACGCTGATGAAGCTCATCGCGACACTGGAGGACGACGACGACGTGCAGAACGTTTATGCCAATTACGACGTGGACGAAGCGACGATGCGGGAACTCTCGGCGGCCTGAGCCGGGCGAGCTGCGTTACGGATGGAGCGGGTGCGCCAACGAC
>JACCSN010000476.1 GCA_013812985.1 Hyphomicrobiales bacterium
GCCTGCCGGACCCATTGGCCGACCCGCTGCAGGACATCCGGGTGAACAAGGCGACCGCCGAAAGCTATTTCGTCCGGGCCGGTGAATACATTCAGATCATCGATTTGGCCGGCCGGCAATGCTCCGATTTCCAGTGCTTTTCCGCGCGCAAGCTGGACAAGGGCGTCGAGCGCCCGCTGGACGCGACGACGACGCGGAGCCTGATCGGCCTCGGCTATCCGACGCCGGGGCTTCCCGCGAAGTTCTTCGACCGCGACATGGAGCCGCTGGTCGAAATCGTGCAGGACACGGTCGGCCGCCACGACGCCTTTCAGCTGGCCTGCACGGCTCGTTACTACGAGGACATGGGTTATCCGGGACACGTCAACTGCACGGAGAATTTCAACGCAGCTCTGGACCCGTTCGGCGTCAGCGCGCGCAAGGGCTGGATGGCGCTGAACTTCTTCTACAATACCGGCGTCGACGAGCATAACGTCATGTTCTTCGACGAGCCGTGGTCGCGGCCGGGCGACTACGTGCTCCTGCGCGCCGTCACCGATCTGGTCTGCGCCTCGTCGGCCTGTCCCGACGACATCGACCCGGCCAACGCCTGGAACCCGACCGACATCCATGTGCGCACCTATTCCGGCAAGGAGCGCTTTTCGCGCGCAATCGCGTCTCGCACGATTCCCGATGCGGAGCCCAGGATGACGCGCGAGACCGGCTTCCATTCGAGCTTCGCGGCGCATACGCGCGATTTCGGCGAGTATCGCGGCTACTGGCTGGCGCAGAAATTCAACGATGGCGGCGGAATCGACGAATATTGGGCCTGCCGCGAGCGGGCGGTCGTGACCGACCTGTCGCCGCTCAGGAAGTTCGAGGTGACCGGCCCCGACGCCGAGGCGCTGATGCAATACGCGCTCACCCGCAATGTCCGGAAGCTCGGCGTCGGGCAGGTTGTCTATTCGGCGATGTGCTACGAGCATGGCGGCATGCTGGACGACGGCACGCTGTTCCGCCTCGGTCCCAACAACTTTCGTTGGATCGGCGGCGATGATTACGGCGGCGTCTGGCTGCGCGAGCAGGCCGAGCGGATGGGCTTCCAGGTGTGGGTCCGCTCCTCGACGGACCAGCTTCATAACATCGCCGTGCAAGGCCCGAAAAGCCGCGACATCCTGAAGGCGATCATCTGGACGCCGCCGGCGCAAGCGTCGCTGGAAGAGCTGCAATGGTTCCGCTTCACCATCGGCCGCATCGGCGCCTATGACGGCGTTCCGGTGGTGGTGTCGCGCACCGGTTATACCGGCGAACTGGGTTTCGAGATCTTCTGCCATCCGAAGGACGCGCCGGCGGTGTTCGATGCCGTCTGGGAGGCCGGCCGGCCGCACGGGCTGGCGCCGCTGGGATTACAGGCGCTGGACATGCTCCGCATCGAGGCGGGGCTGGTCTTCGCCCATTACGAGTTCTCCGACCAGACCGATCCGTTCGAGGCCGGGATTGGCTTCACCGTGCCGCTCAAATCCAAGGACGACGATTTCATCGGCCGCGACGCCCTGATCCGCCGGGCGGCCAATCCGCAGCGCCGGCTGGCGGGCCTGGAAATCGAGGCGAACGACGCCGTCGGCCACGGCGACGGCGTTTATCTCGGCCGCGCCCAGATCGGCGTCGTGACGAGCGCGACCCGCTCGCCGGTTCTGAAGACGAACATCGCTCTGGCCCGGCTCGACATCAGCGCGAGCGAAATCGGCGCCGAGCTTCAGGTCGGCAAGCTGGATGGCCAGCAAAAAAGGCTGCCCGCCCGCGTCGTCCGCTTCCCGCACTACGACCCCGAGAAGATCCGAGTCAGGAGCTGAACGGCCGCTTGCGTAGCCCGCATGGAGCGGAGCGCAATGCGGGTCCTTCGCGCGCGCTCCCGGATTTCGCTTCGCTCCATCCGGCTACGCCTCCGGACGCCGCCGGCTCTCGCGGGGCAAAGGCCCGACGCAAGACCAATTCCGCGCGTCCGGTCCGAATTGGTGGTTGCTCCTTCTGCTGGAACAGTCCTAAGCTTCCGCTAGGACATCGCCAGCCACGGCAGGGAGAGTTCGATGGAAATCCAGATCGTTACGAGGCTTGATCGCCGGACGTTCCTCACCGGGGTGGCGGGCGCCGCTCTCATCGTCAATGCGGCCATCCCCCGCGTCAGCTTCGCGCAGGAGAAGGTCGTCAAGATCGGCTTCCTGGCGCCCTTGACCGGCGCGGTTGCGGCCTGGGGCAAGCCCGGCCTCGACGGTCTGCAGATCTGGGCCGACTGGGTCAACGAGGCGGGCGGCGTCGATGTCGGCGGGGAGAAGCACAAGGTCGAGTTCGTCGCCTATGACGACGAATACGATGCCGGCAAGGCGCGGACCGGCGCGTCGCAGCTGATCCAGGAAGACGGCGTCAAGTTCATCATGATGCTGGGCGGCGATCCGTGGCCTGGCGTGGAGGCGATCGCCCAGCGCGAAGGCATGCTCGTCTCCACGCTTCTGCCGAGCGACCTGACGCCGGAGACGACGACCCTCGTGGCCCCCTGCGAGGTGCACCCGATCTACAATGTCACCGGCGTGGAATGGCTGGCGGAGAAGCGGCCGGAGCTGAAGACGGCGGTGATCTGCGCGCAGGACGACGCGCTCGGCAAGCCATCCGTCGCGACCTATCTGGCGGCCTTCGAGGCGGCAGGCATCGAGGTGCAGGGCGATCCGCTGTTCTTCGACCCGGCGACGACCGATTTCGCCCCGGTGATGACGCAGCTCCTGTCGGGCAATCCGGACATCCTCTGCCTCGACACCTGCTACGCCGATTATGTCCAGCCGCTGTGCGAGCAGGCGTTCCAGCAGGGCTACAAGGGCCAGATTATCTCCTGCACGCTCGACTTCTACGGGCGCATTGTGGAGCGCACGTCGAAGGAGTTCATGGAAGGCGTGATCTTCCAGTTCCCCGATTTCGACGATCCCGCCTTGAACGATCCCAAGGTCAATTTCCAGCGTCCGAATGAGTTCTACGCCGAATATGTGAAGCGCTACGGGGCGACGGAATGGTCGGCCGTCTCGTGGGAATACGCCTCCATCATGGACCTCTGGGCCGAAGCGGCTCAGCGGGCGGGGAGCGTCGAGCCGGAAGCCGTGCTCGCCGCCATGAAGGAGGGCGGCACGGGCGAGCACATCTTCGGCGACGCCAAATGGTGGGGGAAGGAGCTTTTCGGCATCGACAACGCGCTCGTTGGCGACTGGCCGGTCGTCGTCATCCGCGACGGCAAGGCCAGGATCGAGGAGTTCCGCTCGATTCCCGCCTGGTGGGACAAGCACAGCGCGCTCCTGATCAAGCACATGACGGCGCTTGATCAGATGTGGGATCAAAGGACGTAAGGCCTCGCTCCCAACTTTCGAAGGTTGTCATCCCGGTTTGCCGCGCCAGCGGCAAGACCGGGACCCATAAACACCGGAGCTTGCAGATCTTGCGATCGGGCAGCCGTGGATACGCGCCACCCTTCGGCGTCTATGGGTCCCGGTCTTGGGCTGACGGCCAAACCGGGATGACAATCGCCCGCGTGCGCGATATGCAGAAGCGCCGCGGAGGCGCGAAGCCGGGGCCGTGTCCGCGCTCCTAATCCAGACCACCATCAACGCCGCCTATGCGGCGAGCTACATGGCGCTCATCGCCGTCGGGCTGGTGCTGATCTTCGGCGTCATGGGCGTCATCAACTTCGCCCATGGCGA
>JACCSN010000478.1 GCA_013812985.1 Hyphomicrobiales bacterium
TGGAAATCGCCGATCAACGGCACGTCGACCCGCATCGCAGCGAGCCGATCGCGGATATGCGGCACGGCGGCGGCGGCTTCGTCGCGGTCGACCGTGATCCGCACCAGCTCGGAGCCGGCGCGGGCGAGCGCGGCGACCTGGCGGACCGTGCCCTCCACATCCGCCGTGTCGGTATTGGTCATCGACTGCACGATGATCGGCGCCGGCCCGCCGACCTTGACGCCGCCGACATCCACCGGGACTGAGCGCCGGCGCGGCGCGGGGGCGGCGGCAAGCGCCTCGACGGCGGGAAAGGCCTGGATGTTCATGGGTCGTCTCGCTCAAAGCGCTTCAGAGGTGGCGAAATCGGGTGGTGAAGTCAACGCGGCATGGGTTCTCGCAGGCGCGCATGATGAATGTGTGACTGCTGTCTCGAAGGCGGAACGCGTTCATTGCGATCGACCTTTATCCGCCGTACATGTTGGCGCTTGATAAGGAAGCCCTTGATGTTGGCCCTGCAACTCCCTCCCGAAATTGAAAAGCGGCTCGACGAGCTCGCCGCCAGGACCGGGCGCACGAAGTGGGCGCACGCCTTGGAAGCGGTTCTGACCTATATCGAGGATATGGAAGATGCATATCTGGCGCAGCAGGCGCTGGACGAAGGGGGAGAGCGCTTTCGCTGGAAGACGTAATGAAGAAGTATGGCTTGGAACAGGAAGCTTGAGCCCCACTTGGCGCGTCGAGTTTGCGCCTCGGGCGGAGCGGCAACTCGGCAGGCTCGCTGAAAGGGACCTGACGCGAATCCTTCGTTTTCTTAACGAGCGCATCGCCGTCGGTGACGATCCGCGGCGGCTTGGTCAAGCACTGAAAGGTGAGCCCTCAGGTCTTTGGCGTACAGGGTTGGCGATTTCAGAATCATCGCGGAAATCGAGGATCAACGCGTAACGGTGCTCGTCCTCGAGGTCGGAAACCGGCGAGACATCTACCGATAGCCAATCCCGAAAAGGAACACCAACTGCATGCTCAAAGGCAAAACCGCTGTCGTCACCGGCTCCAATTCCGGCATCGGGCTCGGCATCGCCGAAGCGCTCGCGGCCGCCGGCTGCAACGTCGTCCTGAACTCCTTCACCGATGCCGCCGAGGACCATGCGCTGGCGGAACGGCTCGCCACACAGCATGGCGTCCAGGTCCGCTACGTCCAGGCCGACATGTCGAAGCCGGCCGATTGCGCCCGCCTGGTCGAGACCGCGGGCGAGTTCGGGCCCGTCCAAATCCTCGTCAACAATGCCGGCATCCAGCATGTCGCCCGCGTGGAGGAATTCCCGCCCGAGAAATGGGACGCGATCCTCGCCATCAACCTTTCATCCGCCTTCCACACGATCCGCGCCGCGATTCCGGCCATGCGGGCGGCCGGTTGGGGTCGTCTCGTCAACATCGCTTCCGCCCACGGCCTCACCGCCTCACCGTTCAAATCGGCCTATGTCGCGGCCAAGCACGGCCTTGTGGGCCTGACCAAGACGGTGGCGCTCGAGCTCGCGGAGGAAGGCGTGACTTGCAACGCCATCTGCCCAGGCTATGTGCTCACCCCGTTGGTGGAAAACCAGATCGCCGACCAGATGAAGGTGCATGGTCTGCCGCGCGAGCGGGTCATCCGCGACGTCATGCTGCAGCGTCAGCCGACCCGCGATTTCGTGCGGGTGGAGGATATCGGGGCCATGACGGTCTTCCTCTGCTCCGACGCGGCGGCGCAGATCACCGGCACGACGCTGTCCATGGATGGCGGTTGGACGGCCCTCTAGCGGAGCGGCTGAAGCGCCAGACTCTCCGTCCGCCGCCGGATCGAAGCGCGGAAGGGCTTGTCCCCATGCGCGCCGCATTTGCGCCACCTTCGAATGTGTGATGGCTCCATGCTGGACAGGCCAGCGACGGCAGACCAAAATAGCGGGCCGAGCTTAGCGGAAGCACGGCACGAACCGCTCGAGGAGGCAGCGACGGTTCCGCAATTTATCAGAAAACGCCGACGCTTCAGCGGCGGCGTTCAGGCGGCGTTCGGTAAAGGGCGTTCGTGTCTCTCGGCGGCGGCGCTGGCGGGCGGGGCTTTGGCGTGCGCGCCTTTGGCGTGCTCTCCGGCGGCGGCGCAGGACAGCACAGCCGTTATCGATCAGCGCATCGAAGGCGTCTTCAAGGATCTACCGGGCAATGCTTTGGATCTAGCGGTCCCGTTGACCCGGCGCGCGCTGAAACGGCGGTCCGCCGAGGCAGGCGGGTTGGTGCTGCCGTATCTGGAGACTTGGACCCGACCGCCGTTACTGTCTTATGACCAGGACGGGAGTTCTCCCGGCCCGTCGCGGCAGGCTGCCGTCATTGCGGCCGCCGCGGAAGCCGAGGAAGGCTCCGCCGAGGATCCCGAAATCGCGCGGTTCCCCCGTCCGCGACCCGCGACGGCGGAGCCGGACACACCTGCCGCAGCGCCCGTCCAGGTCGTCGCAGCGAGCCTGGCGCAACAACTGCCGACGTCGAACGCTCCCCTCGATCTGGTCGCCGGGGCGGCGCTGCCCGACTCTCCCGAACCCGAAGCCGCGCCCCTGCCGCAAGCCCGGCCGGAGCCGGCGCTTTCTGACCTCGCGCCATCGCCGGATGTCGTGACGGCGGCGCTCCGGACGGCATCTGCAACGCTGCCCGTGCAACCTGCTGGGAGTCCGCCGTCCGCGCCTGTCGCTGCTTTGCAACCTGAGCTGACGCAGTCGCCCGCCGCTGAGTCGGCCATCGCGCCTGTGCCCGCGCCTGGCAAAGCGTCATCAGCCGATCCGGCTGCGATCATCGAAGCCGCGATGAACTCGCGGGTTCGCCGTGCGCGCCCGTCGGTGACCCGAACGTCCGCATCGTCGCTGGAAGAGAGGGTCTCGTCGCAAATCCCCGCCGCGCCGACATGGCCGAAAAGGCTTGATCCGGCCGCCACCATCGAAGCCGCAATGCGCGTCCCCGTCTTGCCCACGACGCCACCGGATTTCGCGTCCGTGGCGAGAGCGTCGGCTCAGGCGTCTTCAACGCCGGCGGAGCCGCATGGAGACGAGCTCGATGCGAGCCGCGCTGCGGCCGTTGCGACGACGCGGGATGCAGCCGTTTCAGCTCTCCCCAACGAAGCCGCGGCTTCGGATGAATTAACGGCTCCGCTTCCGCGCCCTGATCCGCGGGCCAAAGCCGAATCGAACGAGCCCATTCAAGTTGCCGCGGCTAGGCGAACTCTGCCGAAAAGCTGCTTGGCGGTGGAAAAAGTCGACGACAGGGACGATGACTTCGAACGCAATGTTGAGGCGCTCAGCGCGCCGGGGCTGTGCATCACGGTCGAAAAATTCAACGAGCGGCGCCGGCCCTGGACGGTTCAGGCCGTCGTCAGCGATCGTCACGGTCCGGTCTGGGCCGTGATGCACGACGACGAGGATCTGTCGTTCGACACGGCCGTCCATGCGCTGAAGACGTACGGCGGAACCTTGATCACCGTGGATACCGGCGGCAGCCGCAATCAGGACGGCATCGACCCGAACCGCGCTTTCTCCGATGACGAGCTGAGCTGCCCGAAGCTCGGCGAATCCGCCGCGCCGAAGTTCACGGCGGCGCTGCGCAAGCAATTCGACAAAGACCAGCCGATCGTCGCGCTGCACAGCAACGTGGATGGGCCGGTGCCGACCGGCGGCCTCGGTCATGTCTCCATGGAGGCGCCGCCCAAGGGCATGAAGGTCACGCGGAGCAAGGTGTCCGACAGTGAGCTGGCCGACGACCGCACCCTTGTGCTGCTCGCGGCGCTGGACGCGACGGATTCCGCCGTGAAGGACAGGGTCGCCGACCTCAGCACGGCAGGCGTTCACGTGATCTTGGAATCCGTCAGCAAGGAAAAGGCCGACTGTTCACTGTCAAATTATGCCGTGCTCACGGGACATTGGGCTTATTACAATTTGACGGTGGACCATGACGGCGGCGAAAAGCAGCGCGGGATCATCGACGTGATCATGTTGAACAACGTCACGGTCGCCGCGTCGCGCTGAAGGTCTGGCGTCACGCTCTGACAGGGAGCTCGCGAACCGCGGTTTGCTTGCGGGCCCTGAATGATCAGAATGCAGGCCTAAGATCTGCTCGCCCGCTTCTTCGTTTCGGGTTTGTCCGCTTCGTCGTCCGACTCCGCTTCCTGGTTGGCCGTGCTCTCGGCGAGCTGCGTCAACAGCGCGTCGGTCTTCTTCTCCTCCTCCAGCGTCTGTTCCAGGAGCTGCGCCGCATCGTCCATCCCGAGCTGCTGCGCCCAGGTTCGAAGCGTGCCGTAGCGGGCTATTTCGTAATGCTCGACCGCCTGAGCGGCGGAGATGAGGCCGGCGTCGAGGGCAGGGCTGTCCTTGAACTCTTCCATGATCTCCTGGCCTTCGGCGACCAGGCCCTGCATGGCTTCGCATGGCTTGGCCTGCGCCCGCTTGCCGAAAATCTCGAAGACCTGCTCCAGGCGATCGACCTGGCCCTGGGTCTCTTCCTTGTGGGTCTCGAAGGCTTGCCGCACCTCGTCTGAATTGGCGGCGCGCGCCATTTTTGGCAGCGCCCTCAACAGCTGCTTCTCGGCGTGGAAGATATCTTTCAGCGTATCGTGGAAAAGGTCGTTCAGCTCTTTCTGCTTCGCGGCCATGTGGACGCTCCCTCTGTTGTGGAATAGCTGTCCCAACACACGGCCGAAATGAAGGTTCCTGAACGCGAAATGAATCTGAACGCGCTTCCGGCGCGATGATTACGTGTCCGATTTCGCGACCCCTACGGCGATCGTTCAAACGCCATCGCGACTCCTTGGCCCACGCCGACGCACATCGTGGCGAGGGCGTATCGCTCCCTACGCCGGTCGAGCTCGCTCGCCGCCGCCGCCGCGATTCGCGCGCCCGACATGCCGAGCGGATGGCCGAGCGCGATGGCGCCGCCACTCGGATTGACATGCTCGGCGTCGTCCGGGAGCCCGAGCTGGCGGAGGCAGGCGAGAGCCTGAGACGCAAACGCCTCGTTCAACTCGATCACGTCGAATTCCGCGACTTTCATCCCGAGCCGCTCAAGCAGCTTGTTCACCGCCGGCACCGGGCCGATGCCCATGATGCGGGGCGGCACGCCGGCTGAAGCGAGCCCGAGGATGCGGGCGAGGGGGGTCAGGCTATGGCGCTCCACCGCCTCGCCGGAGGCCACGATCATCGCCGCGGCGCCGTCATTGACGCCTGAAGCATTGCCCGCCGTCACCGTTCCGCCGGGCCGCACGATGGGCTTGAGCTTGGACAGCGCGTCACGTGTGGTCTCCGGCCGCGGATGCTCGTCGCGGCCGAACATCTGGGGCCCCGCCTTGCCGCCGAGAACCGCGACAGGCGCCAGCTCGTCGTCCCAGCGGCCTTGCTCCTGGGCGCGTCCGGCGCGCTCCTGCGACCGGATTGCGAAAGCATCCTGATCGGCGCGGCCGACCTGGAACTCCTCCGCCACGTTCTCGCCGGTCTCCGGCATGGAATCGACGCCGTATTGCGCCTTCATCAAGGGGTTGATGAAACGCCAGCCGATGGTGGTGTCGTGGATCTCCGCCGTGCGCTGGAACGCCTGCTCGGCCTTGCCCATGACGAACGGTGCGCGCGACATGGATTCTACCCCGCCGGCGATGGCCAAATCGATGTCGCCGGCGCGGATCGCCCGCGCCGCGGCGCCCACCGCGTCGAGGCCGGAAGCGCAGAGCCGGTTCAGCGTCGTGCCCGGAATGGTCTCTGGCAGCCCCGCGAGCAGGAGCGCCATCCGCGCCACGTTGCGGTTGTCCTCGCCGGCCTGGTTGGCGCAGCCGAGGAACACCTCGTCGACATGGTCACGGATGGCGGGGTTGCGTTCGACGAGCGCGCGGATCGGCACGGCCGCGAGATCGTCGGCGCGCACGCGCGACAGCGATCCGCCGAAGCGGCCGATCGGGGTGCGCAGCGGCGAGCAGATGTAGGCGTTACGCGTCATGCCTGATCCTTTGACAGGGGCAGGGCGGGAGTTAAAGCGGGCCGCGAGTTGCCCCGAGGCCCAGGCGAGGGCTTGGCCTCGGCATACCCTCTCCCTGGCCCTCCCCGCAACGGGGGAGGGGGTGCGCTCGGATTTCGGCGAGGGCGATCAGAAATCGAACTCGCCGATATTGCTCTTGTCGTAGATGAACGGCGCCCCGAGCAGGATCTCGCTGCCGTTCACGATCGAAAGCTTCCCGAGCCGGCCAGCTTCCAGCTCCTTCGTTTCGGCCGTCAGCTTGCCGTCCGCGGCTGCGCGCATGGCATGGACCGCCGCATAGCCGAGGTCGACCGGGTTCCACAGCACGACCGACTTGACGCAATCCGATTCGACATAGGGCCGCATGGCGTTCGGCGTGGCGAGGCCGACGACGGCGACCTTGCCGCACAGCCCGGCCTGGGTGACCGCCTCGGCGGATGCAGGCGTGGCGACCGACGTCATGCCGAACATGCCCTTCATCTCGTCGCCGTATTTGTTGATGAGCGTGGAAGCCTGGTTGAAGGACAGGTTGTTGTCCTCCTGCGCTTCCACCGTCTCCAGCCACTTCATGTTCGGGTGGCACGCCGCCTGGTAGGCCTGCATCTCGGCGATCCAGCGCGCCTGGTTCGGCGTGGTGAAGGTCGAGGTGACGATCGCGAAGGCGCCGTCCTCGCCGATCTCCTTGGCCATGGCGTCCATCAGCGACTTGCCGATGCCGTTGAATTCGGCCTGGTTGACGAACCATTCGCGCGCGTCGGGCTGGGAGTTGGCGTCGTAGCCGA
>JACCSN010000569.1 GCA_013812985.1 Hyphomicrobiales bacterium
TCGGAAGTGACCCGCGTCGCCCGCGAGGTCGGCTCGGAAGGCAATCTCGGCGGCCAGGCGCAGGTGCGCGGGGTGGCGGGCGTCTGGGCCGACCTCACCGACAACGTCAACCTGATGGCGGAAAACCTGACCGGCCAGGTGCGAAACATCGCCGATGTGACGACCGCGGTCGCCAATGGCGACCTGTCCAAGAAGATCACCGTCGATGTCCGCGGCGAGATTCTGGAGCTGAAATCGACGATCAACACCATGGTCGACCAGCTCAATTCCTTTGCCTCGGAAGTGACGCGCGTGGCGCGCGAGGTGGGGTCGGAGGGCAAGCTCGGCGGCCAGGCGCGGGTGGAAGGCGTCGCCGGCACCTGGAAGGACCTGACCGACAACGTGAATTACATGGCGGCGAACCTGACCGGCCAGGTCCGCAACATCGCCGAGGTGACGACCGCGGTGGCGACAGGCGATCTTTCCAAGAAGATCACGGTGGACGTGAAGGGCGAGATTCTTGAGCTGAAATCGACCATCAACACGATGGTGGACCAGTTGAACTCCTTCGCCTCTGAAGTGACGCGCGTCGCCCGCGAGGTTGGCACGGAAGGAAAGCTTGGCGGTCAAGCGCAGGTCCGGGGCGTCGGCGGCACCTGGAAGGACCTGACCGACAACGTGAACTTCATGGCCGCCAATCTGACCGGGCAGGTGCGCAACATCGCCGAGGTGACGACCGCGGTGGCCAACGGCGATCTGTCCAAGAAGATCACCGTGCAGGTCGAAGGCGAGATCCTGGAGCTGAAATCCACCATTAATACCATGGTGGACCAGCTGAACTCGTTCGCCTCGGAAGTGACGCGCGTGGCCCGCGAAGTGGGCTCGGAAGGCAAGCTCGGCGGCCAGGCGCAGGTGAAGGGCGTCGCCGGCACCTGGAAGGACCTCACCGACAACGTCAACATGATGGCGGCCAACCTCACCGGCCAGGTCCGGAACATCGCCGAGGTGACGACGGCGGTGGCCACCGGCGACTTGTCCAAGAAGATCACCGTCGACGTCCGCGGCGAGATTCTGGAGCTGAAGTCCACAATTAACACGATGGTGGACCAGCTGAATTCGTTCGCCTCGGAAGTCACGCGCGTCGCCCGCGAAGTGGGGTCGGAAGGCAAGCTCGGCGGCCAGGCTCAGGTGAAGGGCGTCGGCGGCACCTGGAAGGATTTGACCGACAACGTGAACATGATGGCCGCCAATCTCACCGGCCAGGTGCGCGGCATCGCCAGCGTCGTCACCGCGGTGGCGAGCGGCGACCTGAAGCGCAAGCTCGCCGTGGACGCCAAGGGCGAGATCGCCGCGCTCGCCTCGACGATCAACGAGATGATCGACACGCTCGCCACCTTCGCCGACCAGACCACCAATGTGGCGCGCGAGGTGGGCGTGGAAGGCAAGCTCGGCGGCCAGGCGCGCGTGCCCGGCGCGGCCGGCACCTGGAAGGATCTGACCGACAACGTCAACCAGCTCGCCGCCAACCTGACGACCCAGGTGCGCTCCATCGCCGAGGTGGCGACCGCGGTGACCAAGGGCGACCTCACCCGCTCCATTCAGGTGGAGGCCTCGGGCGAGGTCGCCGCGCTTTCCGGAAACATCAACGAGATGATCCGCAACCTGCGCGACACAACGCTGAAGAACGCCGAGCAGGACTGGCTGAAGACCAACCTCGCCAGGTTCACCCGCATGCTCCAGGGCGAGCGCGATTTGGTCACGGTGTCCAACATGATCCTTTCGGAGATCGCGCCTCTGGTGAACGTGCAGCGCGGCGTGCTGTATATCGTCGACGACAGCGACGGCGAGCCGGCCCTCGACATGGTCGCGAGCTACGCCTTCACCGAGCGCAAGAACCTGTCGCACCGCTTTCGCCTGCGGCAAGGGTTGGTCGGCCAGTGCGCTTACGAGAAAAAGCGCATCCTGCTCACCCATGTGCCTGCGGACTACATCACCATCGGCTCGGCACTCGGCGAAGCGCCGCCGCTCAACATCATCGTGCTGCCGGTGCTTTTCGAGGAGGAGGTCAAGGCCGTCATCGAGCTCGCCTCGTTCAGCCGCTTCTCCGAAACGCACCAGGCGTTCCTCGATCAGCTCACCGAATCGATCGGCATCGTCTTGAATACGATCGCCGCGAACATGCGGACGGAGGGGCTCCTCAAGCAGTCGCAGCTCCTCACCGGCGAGCTGCAGAGCCAGCAGGAGGAGCTGAAGTCCACGAACGAGCGGCTCGAGCAGCAAGCCGCCACGCTCAGGCGGTCCGAAGAGCTGCTCCGCATGCAGCAGGACACGCTGCAGACCACCAACGAGGAGCTTGAAGACAAGGCGCGGCTCCTGGAAGTGCAGAAGCGCGAGGTGGAAACCAAGAATCGCGAGGTCTCCATCGCCAAGACCGCTTTGGAGGAGAAGGCCGAGCAGCTGCAGCTGACCTCCCGCTACAAGTCGCAGTTCCTGGCCAATATGAGCCACGAGCTGCGCACGCCTCTGAACAGCCTGCTCATCCTGTCGAAGCTGCTCAGCGACAATCCCGACCGCAACCTGACCGACAAGCAGCGGGAGTTCGCCAGGACCATTCACGCAGCGGGCGCCGATCTCCTGGGCCTGATCAACGACATTCTCGACCTGTCCAAGATCGAATCCGGGACCGTCTCGATCGAAGTGGGCGATGTCGGGTTCCGGGATCTCGCCGAACATGCGGAGCGCACGTTCCGGCATGAAGCGGAGGAGCGGAAGCTCACCTTCAAGGTGGAGCTCGACAGCCGCTTGCCGGCCTTCATGAAGACGGACAGCAAGAGGCTTCAGCAGGTGCTGAGGAACCTCCTCTCCAACGCCTTCAAGTTCACCGAGAGCGGCGGCGTGCAACTCACCGTCGCGCCCGCCGAGGGCTCGCCGCTGCGCGCCGGCAGCCAGTGGGTATCCTTCGCGGTGACCGACACAGGCATAGGCATCCCTGAGGAAAAGCAGCGCATCATCTTCGAAGCGTTTCAGCAGGCGGACGGCACCACCAGCCGCAGATATGGCGGGACGGGCCTGGGCCTTTCGATCAGCCGGGAAATCGCCCGCCTGCTCGGCGGCGAGATCATGGTGTCCAGCGTCCCAGGACAGGGGAGTACATTCACGCTCTACCTGCCTGTCGAGCTGGTCATCCAGGTTCCGGCGCGCGGCGTCGGCGACGGGGCCGCGGCGATGCCGACCCCTCCCCGACCCGCTCCGACATCCTCGACGAGCACGCTGGGCATGAATGCGACCGACGACAGGCATGAGCTGCGGCCCGGCGACACGACGGTTCTCATCGTCGAGGACGACGCGATGTTCGCCTCCGTGCTCCTGGAGCTCGCGCACGACAAGGGCTTCAAGGGCCTGATAGCGGCCGACGGCGCCACCGCGCTCGCTCTGGCGCAGCGCTACAAGGCGGACGCCATCACGCTCGATATCGGCCTGCCCGATATGGACGGCTGGGCCTTGCTCGACCTCTTCAAGCGCGAGCCGCGCACCCGTCACGTGCCGATCCATGTCATCTCGGTGGACGAACAGCGCAAGCGGGGTCTCCGAGCCGGCGCGTTCGGCTTCCTGGAAAAGCCGGTTGACCGCGACGCCATCATGGATGCGCTCGGCAAGACGCGCGAATTCATCAACCGGCCGGTCCGCCAGCTCCTCGTCGTGGAGGACGACGAAGGCCAGCGTTCGAGCATCGCCGCTCTCATTGGCAACGGCGACGTCCACGTCAGGAGCGTCGGCACCGCGGAAGAAGCGCTCCAGGCCTTGGCGGACGACCGGTTCGACTGCGCCGTCGTCGACCTCGGCCTGCCCGACCGGCCCGGCATGGAGCTCATCGAGCAGATCCGCCAGAACGAGACCGGGCGAGCGCTGCCGATCGTGGTCTATACGGGCCGCGACCTCACCCCGGAGGAGCTGGCGCGCCTGGAGCGACTTGGAACCACCTTCATCGCCAAGGACAACGGCTCGTCGGAAAAGCTCCTCAGCGAGACCGCCCTCTTCCTGCACCGGGCCATCGCGGCGATCCCGAGCGAGCAGCAGATCGTGCTGCAGGCGCAGGGCGAGGATCGGTTCCGGGGCCGCAAAGTCCTGATCGTTGACGATGATCTGAGGAACATCTTCTCGCTCACGAGCGCGCTGGAGCAGCATGGCATGGAGGTGATCTTCGCGGAGAACGGCCGCGACGGGATCGACCGGCTGAAGAACACGCCCGACGTGGACGCCATGCTCGTCGACATCATGATGCCCGAAATGGACGGCTACGAAACGATGCGGCAGATCCGCGCCCACGGCGCTTACGCGGACCTTCCCATCGTGGCGGTGACCGCCAAGGCGATGAAGGGCGATCGCGAGAAATGCCTCGAAGCCGGCGCTTCCGACTACATCGCCAAGCCTGTCGATCTCGACCAGCTGCTTTCGGTTCTCCGGGTGCAGCTTGGCGGTCGCGACAAGGCCAATGGAGGCGAGATCAGGCCATTCCAATGACAGAGCCCGAGAAGAACAGCTTCGTCGCAGAGCCTCGGCTTTCGGCCAGGAATGGCCCGATCCCAGCCAAGATTCTGGCCGCGGATGACGATCCGCACAATCTGCTGGCGCTTGAAGAGATCCTGCAGGCGCCCGGTTGCGAGGTCGTCCTCGTGCGCTCCGGCGAGGAGGCCCTTCGGCAGATCCTGCGGGAGGATTTCGCCGTCATCCTGCTCGACGTGCAGATGCCCCGAATGGACGGCTACGAAGTCGCGAAGTTCATCCGCGGCCGCTCGCGATCGACACGTGTGCCGATCATCTTCCTGACCGCATACAGCAAGGACGAGCTGCACGTCTTCCGCGGCTATACGGCGGGCGCGGTGGATTACGTCTTCAAGCCGATCGAGCCGATCATCCTTCAGTCGAAGGTCGCCGTCTTCGTCGAGCTCTACCGCAAAACGGAGGAAATTCGCCGGCAATCGGAGCTTGAGCGCGATCTGCTCCTGGAGAACCTGCGCGTGCGCGGCGAGAAGCTCGCAGCCGAGCAGGCTTTGCGCAGGGCGCAGGAAAGGCAGGAGGCGATCCTCAGATCGCTGCCCGTCGTGTTGACCTCGCGCGCGACCGCGCCGCCCTTCCCGCCGCTGTTCGTCAGCGACAACGTCGAGCGCCTGACCGGCTTCCCGCC
>JACCSN010000494.1 GCA_013812985.1 Hyphomicrobiales bacterium
GCACTGTTCTACAAGGCCATCGAACGCGACCCCGATTTCGCCTCTGCCTATGGCATGGCTGCGCGCTGTTACCTGCAGCGTAAGGCCGTGATCGCGGCGGCGCCGGCCGCCAGAACCTCCACTTCGCCCACCAGAAGACCCGTTTCGGCCTCTTTATCCGCACCATCGGCCTTGCCCGCGCCCAGGCAAAACTGACGCTCGCCAACATCGCCTACAACATGGACCGCCTGATCTTCCACGAGCGCCGCGCCGCCACGGGATGAGTCCGCCTGAAATCGCTCAAAACGGCACCGGATCGCTCTGATCCTGCCCAAAGCGCGCGCTCAGATCATCGCAAATCGCCCAACAACGCTGCTCTCCGACCGGTTCTTGCGGGTGTCCAGCTCGGCTTGACCGAGCAACAAAGCAATCTGTCGCGGGAAGCGCCCCGGGAAGTCAGAGCCATGCTACGTGCTCGCCGGTCGCTCAAACCTCGATCATTTCAAGCCGAAGCCCGATAAAGCTGCCATTCCTCAGCTACTCCCTTCAGGGAATGCGATCCGAACTCCTCGAAAGCCAAGCCCGAGCCTGCAACGAGGTCCTTGACGGTCCTCGACACTACCACGTCATTAGCCTTGCCAACGGCAGCCACCCGTGATGCGATGTGCACCGCTATTCCACGAACGTCGTTTTCCGTGAACTCTACCTCGCCGGTATGGACCCCTACCCGCACGGGCACGTCGAGCTTGCGCAGGGTATTGCGGATTGCAGTGGCGCAGTGAATTGCGCGGGCTGGGCCGTCAAAGGTGGCGAGGAACCCGTCACCCAACGACTTAACCTCGTTACCCCTGAAACGAGTTAATTCCTGGCGCACCGCTTGATCATGGGCGTTCAATAGATCGCGCCAAGCACGATCCCCCATTTTCTCAGCACGAGCTGTCGAATCCACAATGTCGGTAAAAAGCACTGTGGCAAGTACGCGGTCGATCACCGGAGCCGATCGCGCTCCTGTTAAAAACTCCTCCATCTCCGAAAGTATCAGATCCCCTGCATCGAGAAATGGAATGTGGTCCGTCCCAGGGAACTCTATAAGCGTCGCGTTAGGGATCCGGGCCGCAAGCTCCCGTCCGCCGTCAATGCTGATTGTCGTGTCGCCTGTCAGGTGAAGGACCAATGTGGGCACCTGGACCGTATGAAGGATACCGGAGATGTCGATCTCGCGATTCATCCGCATTAGGGCCATGGCAGCCGACGGACTCGCGCCAAGGCGTTCAAACTTCCCCCACCATTGTTGCAGGGCGGAGTCTTCCGTTTTTGAAGGGGCGAAGTTTGGCAGGCTTGCTCCGCTGCCCCAGTGTTCGTCGATATAGCTGATGAAGCCGTCGAAAGCTTCATCAGTAGGTAGCCACTGAGAAAATCGCGCGAATGCACCATAGAGGATAAGAGAATTGGACCTTTCGGGATGGCTGGCCGCAAAGAAAGCGGCCAAGGAGCCGCCCTCGGATATCCCGAACTGGGCGGCTCGATCGATTCCAACGGCATCCATCACGGCCCGAACGTCGTCGGCCCTCTCATCCATCGTCGGCAGATTCGAGACGCGATCGGAAAGGCCGGTTCCGCGCTTGTCGAATATTGTAACACGGCAGAAGCTGGCGAGCTTATTGAGCCATCGGGCAAACCTTGGCTCGTCCCAATAGTTCTCGATGTGAGAGACGAAACCCGGCGCCATGACCAAATCTGGCCCTTGGCCGAATACCTGATATGCGATGCGAACGTCACCGCTCCGTGCATATCGAGTGGTCTGCTGCATTTCTGCCTCCACGGGCCGCCTGGCTTCGCCACTGCGCGCGGCGTCCCCGGTGGGAGCCGCAGATCGGATCCGGCAGCCACCGTGTTCACCCGGCCAGCACAGAACTGAAGCACTTCGGAACGCGCCGGTCGAGAGGGGCCCCGCCCCTGCTTGCATGGTGGTAACTTACTAGCGTGCTTTCGATCTGCACCCGTGGCGGCGCCCAGGCGGGGGCTCCATCAGGC
>JACCSN010000574.1 GCA_013812985.1 Hyphomicrobiales bacterium
AAGGCGGCGGTCCGCGGTTTTACCGATTCGCTCAGGAGCGAGCTCATCCGCGAGGCGAGCCCGGTGCGCCTCACCATGGTGCAGCTGCCGGCCGTCGACACGCCGCAATTCGACTGGGCGCGGAGCCGGATGGCGAAGCGGCTCCAGCCCGTGCCGCCCATCCACGCACCCGAAGTCGCCGCTGAAGCGATCTTTCGCGCCGCCCACGAGGCGCCGCGCGAGCTTTGGGTCGGCCTGCCGACCATGCAGGCGATCCTCGGCACGATGGCCGCCCCGGGCTGGCTCGACCGGATGATGGCGAATCGCGCCTGGGATGGGCAGATGACCGAGGAGCGCAGCCCGTTGTCGCGGCCGGACAATCTGTTCAGCCCGCCGCCCGGCGATCCGGGCGCGCATGGGCGCTTCGGGGCGCGATCGCGGCGACCGGCGCCATCTCTGTCGTCCGGCATCGTTCGCGGAGCGGCCGCGGCGCTGGCGATCGGCCTCATAGCGGGAGCCGGGATGGCGGCCGGCGCGGCCCTCTCGTCCAGCCGTGGCCGGCGCGGGGACGCCCGCTTCCGCGGAATCTTGCCGCCGCCCCAGCGCTAGCTCCGGAAGCGTTCAATGCTCGACCTCTGGTACAAGAACGCCGTCATCTATTGCCTCGACGTCGAGACCTTCGTGGACGCCAACGGCGACGGCGTCGGCGACTTCCAGGGCCTGACCGACCGGCTCGACCACATCGAGGCGCTCGGCGCGACCTGCGTCTGGCTGCTGCCGTTCTATCCGAGCCCGAACCGCGACAACGGCTACGACATCACCGATTTCTACGGCGTCGATCCGCGCCTCGGCTCGCCCGGCGACTTCGTGAATTTCACCCGCGCCGCGCATGACCGGGGCCTGCGCGTCATCGTCGACTTCGTCGCCAATCACACATCGATCGATCACCCGTGGTTCCAGGAGGCTCGCGCGAGTCCCACGTCACGCTTTCGGGACTGGTATGTCTGGTCGAAGGAGGAGCCGGCGGACAAGCAGGAGGGCGTGGTCTTTCCCGGCGTGCAGGAGGCCATCTGGAGCTACGACGAGGCGGCGGAAGCCTGGTATCTGCACCGCTTCTACGAGCATCAGGCCGATCTCAACATCGCCAACCCCGAGGTTCGCGAAGAGCTGGACAAGGTCATGGGCTATTGGCTGGAGCTCGGCGTCTCAGGTTTTAGGATCGACGCCGTGCCGTTCCTCATCGAATACAAAGGGCTGCCGGAAGAGGCGCAGCCGAAACAAGACCCGCACCTTTACCTTACCCACATGCGCGACTTCCTGTCCTGGCGGAAAGCGGAAGCCATGATGCTCGCCGAGGCGAACATCACGCTCGATCAGACCGACGAATATTTCGGCGACGGCGACCGCATGCACATGATTTTCAACTTCATGCTGAACCAGCACCTCTTCCTGGCCCTGGCCCTGGCCCTGGCCCTGGCGCGCGGCGACGCGGAGCCCGTCCTGCGCATCATGAAGCAAATGCCCAAAATCCCCGAGCAGGCCCAGTGGGGCACGTTCCTGCGCAATCACGACGAGCTGGATCTCGGCCGCCTCTCGGACGGGGAGCGGCAGGAAGTCTTCGCCGCGTTCGGCCCCGATCCCGCCATGCAGCTTTACGAACGCGGCATCCGGCGGCGGCTCGCACCCATGCTGGGCGGCGATGTCCGGCGTCTCAAGATGGCGCACAGCCTGATGTTCGCGCTGCCCGGCACGCCGGTGGTCTGGTACGGCGAGGAGATCGGCATGGGCGACGACCTCGGGCAGCCCGAGCGGAACTCGGTGCGCGCGCCGATGCAATGGTCCGACAAGCCGAACGCCGGTTTCTCCGATGCGCCGGCCGAGCGGCTGATCCGTCCGGTGATAGCCGACGGCGAGTTCGACTATCGCAAGGTCAACATCGCCGCGCAGCGCGACGCGCCGGGATCGCTGATGGAGCATATGCAACGCCTGATCCGCACGCGGCGCTCCTGCCCGGAGATCGGCTGGGGCGAATGCAAGGTGCTGCCTACCGAAGCAGCAAGCGTGCTTGCGCTCAGCTACCACTGGCGCGGGCAGACGGTGGTGACCGCGCACAATCTCGCCGACAAGCCCGCCTAGGTCAGATTCGTTGCTAAAGAC
>JACCSN010000568.1 GCA_013812985.1 Hyphomicrobiales bacterium
GTCGGGGTGCAATACGATTCCCCTCTTCTCGAGGGCCTTATCGACGCTCAGTTGAACCAACTCACTCGGCCGCATCTTGGCCGCCTGGCTCCGGAGGTCTCGGTCAAGGAGGCTGATAGTGAACCGATAGAAGGCCAGGTCATCGTCGGTCATGCCCAAACCGTCGGGCCGAATGGTCGCCCGCCCGAGGTCTAGCCCCACCCCGTCGGACCGTAGCTTTTCGTCCCGTTCCAGCAGGTCAATTTCGTGCTCACGAATGAGCCGATCAACTTGTTCCCTTGTGATTCCTTCCGGAAAGCCGTCCCGCAGGAACTTGCGGGCCTGCTCCACCAGCCCATGCGCTTCCTCGATATGCGCCAGAGCCCTCCGATCCGCCGCTTTCCAGTCATTGGTCTGAAGGGACCGGATAACTTCAGTCTTAAAGCGACCGGTTCGTGGATTGATGAGCGCGGTCAGGGTTTCCGGCCACGGTGGCGGAACCGGCTTCCCGGCGAGGTCGTCAGGAAGCGGGTAGCGGAACTCGTACCGATTGGCACGACGCTGGACGTATTTCATGCGGCCCAAATGAACGGTCCTGTAGCATGCGAGTGTAGCACGCGAGGAACCGAAACACCTGCAAATCGAAGGACTTCTGGGCTGAGAAAGGCTTAGCAGCCTAATGGCGCTCCCTAGGGGAATCGAACCCCTGTTTCCGCCGTGAGAGGGCGGCGTCCTGGACCGCTAGACGAAGGGAGCTTGAGCGGGTCGGGCGGATATAGCCTCTCGCCCGAGCCGCCGCAAGTCAACGTGGCGCGCGCTTATTCCGGCTGCAGCGAGAAGCGGCCGACGACGCGCCCGGAGCCGATGTCGATGACGATGAGCGAGGACGCGGCGCCGGGAGCCTCCAGATGCAGCAGCGCCCGGTCGCCTTGCAGTTGGGTGGCGACCAGCCGAGCGCCGGCCGGGATTGCAATGCGGGCCTCGACCGGCGGCGCCGATCTCGCCGCGGCCTCCGCCTCCCGCTCCAGGCCGCTCCCGTCGACCTTGTAGACAATCGCCGCGAAGACCGCGATAAGGCCGAGCGCCATGATCCCGCCGGAGACGAAAAGCAGCCGCACCAGCTTGCGGCGCAGGCGCTCCGCCGCCGGATCGAGCGGCGCTTCGTCGTCTCGATCGGTGGCGGCCATGCCTGACTCCAAGAACTCCGATCTCACGGATTCCGACCTGATAGAGGGCGAGGCCCCTCTGGTCGAGAGCTTGGGGGTCGAGGGCTTGGGGGTCGAGGCCTTGCGGGTTGCGTTGGGCGAGGCGGGGGAGCGCCTCGACGCCTTCCTGGCGCGCCGCGACCCGCGCTTCTCCCGCAGCCGGCACAAGGCGCTGATCCAGAGCGGCCAGGTAACCTTGAACGGCCGGCCGCTCGCCGATCCCAATCATAGGTTGGCCGCCGGAGACCTGATCGCGATCGTCGTCCCGCCGCCCGAAGAGGCCGATCCGGCGCCCGAGCCGATCCCGCTCGTCGTCGTCTACGAGGACGACGATCTCGTCGTCGTCAACAAGCCGCCGGGCCTGGTCGTGCATCCGGGCGCCGGCAATCCGACGGGCACGCTCGTCAACGCCCTGCTCGCCCATTGCGGCGACACGCTGTCCGGCATCGGCGGTGTGCGCCGGCCGGGGATCGTGCATCGCCTCGACAAAGAGACCTCCGGCCTGCTTGTCGTGGCGAAGAACGACGCGGCGCATCGCGGGCTTTCGGCGCAATTCGCCGATCATGGCCGCGAAGGGCCGCTCATCCGCGAATACGACGCGCTTGTCTGGGGCGTCCCCGGTCACCAAATCGGTTCAGTCGACGCCGCGCTGGACCGCGACCGGATGAACCGCCAGAAGCAGGCGGTGACGCGCATCGGCGGGCGGCAGGCGATCACCCATTACTGGCTGCGGGAACGGTTCGGCGGGGTTGCCTCGTTGCTGGCCTGTCGGCTGGAGACCGGCCGCACCCACCAGATCCGCGTCCACATGGCCCATATCGGGCATCCGCTCGTGGGCGATCTCGTTTACGGTTCCGGCTTTCTCACCAAAGCCGAGAAGCTCCCGGCGGAACTAAAGGCCGCGGTCAAGGCTTTTCGTCGCCAGGCGCTGCATGCGCGCCTGCTCGGCTTCGAGCACCCTCGCACAGGCGCGATCCTGCGCTTGGAGGCGGATTGGCCTCAAGACATGGCCGATCTTGTAGAACGGTTCCGCCAAGCGGGCCTTTAGTGCAACCGCCGTTCTTTCCGCAGCCGCAAATTAGACGCGATAATCGTGTTCGGTAGGTCAATCGGGCGAAACGGTCGCGCTTTCGAAGGCGACGTGGCCGCCAGGAAGGGGATAAGCATGGCGAAGGGCAACATACCGGTTTTCCAGTCCGGCGACGGCGGCCTCACCCGCTACCTGGAAGAGATCCGGCGCTTTCCGATGCTGCAGCCGCAGGAAGAATACATGCTCGCCAAGCGCTATAACGAGCATGGCGACCGCGATGCGGCCCATAGGCTCGTCACCAGCCATCTGCGACTCGTCGCCAAGATCGCCATGGGCTACCGCGGCTACGGCCTGCCGATCGGCGAGGTCATCTCGGAAGGCAATGTCGGCTTGATGCAGGCGGTGAAGCGGTTCGAGCCGGACAAGGGCTTCCGGCTCGCCACCTACGCGATGTGGTGGATCAGGGCCGCGATCCAAGAATATATCCTGCGCTCCTGGAGCCTGGTGAAGATGGGCACCACCGCCAACCAGAAGCGGCTCTTCTTCAACCTGCGCAAAGCCAAGAGCCAGATCCAGGCGCTCGACGAGGGCGACCTCAAGCCCGACCAGGTCGCGGCGATCGCGCAGAAGCTGAATGTCAGCGAGGCCGAGGTCGTGTCGATGAACCGGCGCCTCTCCGGCGACGCGTCGCTGAACGCGCCGATCCGCGCCAGCGAGGGCGAATCCGGCGAATGGCAGGACTGGCTCGCCGACGATTCCGACACACAGGAGACGGTGCTGGCCGAGCAGGACGAGCTTGAGCAGCGCCGCGAGATGCTGCGGGACGCGCTGGATATCCTCGACAACCGCGAGCGCCGCATTTTCGAGGCTCGCCGGCTCACCGACGACCCGCTGACTCTGGAGCAGCTCTCCACCGAGTTTGACGTGTCGCGCGAGCGTGTCCGCCAGCTGGAGGTTCGCGCCTTTGAGAAGGTGCAGAAGGCCATGCAGAAAGCGACCCGCGATCGCGACCGGGGACGCACCCCGCTCCTCGCGGCGAATCCCGCCTGACCTGCCGCCGCTGGCGGGGTCAGCTCGATCCGGTCAGCTCGATCCGGTCAGCTCGCGGGGTGATCGCGCTTGCGATCTGACAACCTCATCGTTGCCCTGAGCGGGGCGCCCAAACCATCTTGAGGCGAGGCGCCCGTCGATCACCACGAGGCCAAACCCGATCAACCCCATGCCGGCCGCTTCGCTCCAGGCGAGCATCTCGCCGAGAATCGCCCAGGCCAGGAAAACCCCGCCGGCCGGGATCAGCAGCGCGACGAGGCTGGTGTTCGTCGCGCCGGCCCGCGCGATCAGCTCGAAGAAAAGAACATAAGCCAGCGCGGTGGAGGCGAGCGCCAGGCCGATCGCGGAGAACAGCGCGGCCGCGTCCGGCATTGGCAACATCCACGGGCGATCCGCGAGGAGCGCGACCGGAGCGAGCATCAGCGTGGCGGCGGTAAGCTGGCAGGTGGCGGACACGGTGGCGTCGATGCCGCCGAAGCCGCGGCCGATCGTGTTGGACAGGCCGTAGGAGGCGGTCGCCAGCAGCATCGCGCCGGCTGCGATGATGTCCGAGCCGAGCCCGCCGAGCGCCTGCGGTCCTATCATCGCGGCCACCCCGGCGAAGCCGAGCAGGATGCCCGAGAGCTTGGCCGCGGTGATCTTCTCGTTGGCCGTCGCGACATGGGCGATGAGCAACGTGAAGATCGGGACGGTGGCGTTCAGGATCGAGGCCGCGCCCGCGCCGATACGGGCGGTGGCGTAGACGATGAGAACGCCGGGCAGGAGATTGTTGAAGAAGCCCATGAGCGCGTATCGCCCGAGCGCCCTCCGCTCCCTGGGATAGCGCCGTCCCGTCGCCATCACCACAACGTGCAGCACTGCGGCCGCGAGCCCGACGCGGATCAGCACCAGCGTCAGGATGGGAATGTCTGCAGCCGCCACCTTGATGAAGATGAAGGAGACGCTCCACAGGAAGGCGAGCGCCAGCAATAGCGCCCAGCTCCGCCGGTCCAGCCTCGGGGTCTGAAGTTCCATGACGCGTGGCTAAAGCGTTGCCTGGTCGGCCGCCACCCGTTTCGCGACAGCGACCGGCCGTCGCCGGCTGGCGAGCACGACGCCGCCGATGATGAGGATGGCCCCGACCGCGTGATGGAGCCCGGGGCGCTCGCCGAGGAAGATGAACGCCAGCGTTGCCCCGAACAGCGGGATCAGATGGAAGAACGGCCCGGCGCGGTTGGCTCCGATAAGCTCGACGCCGCGATTGAAGCAGAGATAGGCGATGATGGAGGGGAACAGGACGACGTAGACGAGAGCCGCGAGCGAGCCTGAGGTGAGCGGCGCGAAACGCGCCCCGGACAGGGCTTCAACAAGCGCCACGGGCGCCAGTAGTAGCGCGCCAAGTCCCAAGGTGCTTGCCAGGAAAGAGAGCGACGAAACCGCTGGCCGGCGGCGCAGGAGCGTGGAATAGAGAGCATAGATGGCCATGGCCACGAGGATCATGACGTCGCCGATATTGAGGCTGAGCCGCGCCAGGCGCGCCGGATCGCCGCCGCTCACGATGACGAGGACGCCGATGAGCGACACGAGCACGCCGAAGATTTGGCCGCGCGTCAGCGGCTCGCGGTAGAGGACGAGGCTCCACAGCCCGATCAGGAGCGGCCCGCTCGACTGCATGAGCGAGGCGTTGATGGCGGTCGTATGTTGCAGGCTCCAGTAGAGGAGCGTGTTGAAGACGCTGATCCCCGTCAGCGACAGGATGACGAGGACGCCGAGATGCCGGCGCAGGAGCGGCAGGTCCGCGCGAAGGCGAGACCAGGCAAACGGGAGCACCAGACAGAAAGCGCCCGTCCAGCGGATCTGGGCGAGCGCCACCGGCGGGATCTGATCCACAATTGCCCGCCCGACCACTGCATTGCCCGCCCAGAACAGGGATGTCAGCGTCAACAGGAGGTATGGCTGGTCGCGAATTCGGCTGAGGAAGGACATGGCGCGGGTCAGGCTGCCGGTGAACGCATGCAAAGCGACCCCTGAGGGCCGGTGTTCGCCCGGTCAGCCCTCCAAAGAGAGCCGGTCAGGTCGGCGTCCAGCCGCTCATCACCGTCTCGAAGACCTTGTCTCCCGGTATGCCCTTCTCAAACGTCAGAAGAGCGCGCGTGCCGTCGGTGAAAAGGATCGGGATGTCGAACCACGATCCCTCGCGCAGGAGCTGCAGGTTTTGGGTGACCTGATCGGCGTCATCGGAGAGAGCGATCCAGAACAGGTTGTCGGTGACCGGAACGGCGGCGCCGGTTAGCGGTTGCCCCCTCGCCTGCTCGGTCTGCTTCATGACCAGCGCCGGCACGCGCTGCACCGGGCTGCCGCCCAGCGCCCCGCCGAACTGCACCTCGACCAGGTGGCTGGCCGGCAGGCTCGGATCGCTGTTCTTGTAAATGGTGACAGTGGTGGTCACATCCCGCTCGGCGAGCCGGAGCGTCGCCTGGATCGCGGGGCCGGTGTCGCGGGTGATCTCGGCCCAGGCGACGGTGCCTTCGGTCGCCTGGCCCGGCGAGCCTTCGGCGCCCTGGAAGTAGTAGATCGCGCGCTGCGCCACGATGCTGCCGCTCGACGGGTTGAGCGCGGCGACATTCGGCTCCTGCAGCCCCGGGGCGGTTTCGGCCGGCAGCGGCTCGATCGGCGCCTCTCCTTCCATCGGGAGCTCCGGCGGCGACACCGGATCGGCGGCGGCGACATCGGCCGGATCCGGCGCCGTCGCGGGCGGCGGCTCCGTGCCGTTGGCCAGGCGGTCCGGGCGCTTGTCGGGAGCGGACTCCGCCGCTGCAGTATCGAGCTGCCCTTCCGGCTCAAGAGCAGGCTCGGCGACCGGGTCAGGCGCCGGCTCGGGCTCGGGCGCCGCCACCGTCGGGGGCTCGATGGTGACCACAGCGTCAGTATCGTCGTCGCCGCCGAAAAAGCCGGCTATGGCGTCGCGTCTCGCATATCCGTAGGCGCCGACGCCGACGACGAACAGGATCAGGAGCAGCAATCCGACCAGAAGCGGCGCACGAGAAGACCGCTCCTCGTCCTCCTCGAACTCATCTTCGTCGTCCTCATCGGCGACGTCGTAATCGCCGCCAGGCGCCGCGGCCACCGAATGGGGCTCAATAAGACCAGGCGGTGAATCCTGATAGTCGCCCCGACCGCCCCGCGGCTCGGGATCGTAGAAATCCTCCTCGCCCGGGTCGTCGTCGATCGGGTCGGGCTGGCTGACCTCGTCGGGCGCGAAGTCGGCTTCCAGCCGCGCGACGGCGTCCTCCAGTTCCTGGTGCTGAGCTTCGATCTCGCGCGTCGAAAGCGGCGGGTCGACCGCCGTCAGCTGGCGCGCCAGCGCGGCGCGGGCGCGCTGGTACACCGCCTCCCGCATTTCGGGGCTGGGCTCCGGCAGCGCAGAGATCGAACGCCTCAGAATCGACGTGTAGTCCGGCATGTTCTCTCGTAACGAATTCCGAAACCCCCGGAAAGTGGGTTAATCCTGAAACGGATCGCGGACAAGGATGGTGTCATCTCGCTCAGGGCTTGTCGAAAGCAAGGCAACCGGAGCCTCGATCAGCTCCTCGACATGGCGGACGTATTTCACCGCCTGTGCCGGCAAATCCGCCCATGAGCGCGCGCCGGCCGTCGAGTCCCGCCACCCCGCCATGGTCTCGTAGACCGGAACGAGCCTCGCTTGCTCCGCCTGGCCCGCCGGAATGCGGTCGAGACTGGCCCCGTCCAGCTCGTAGCCGATGCAGATCTTGATCTCATCCAGCCCGTCGAGGACATCGAGCTTGGTCAGCGCGATGCCGTGAATGCCCGAAAGCTTCACCGTCTGCCGCACCAGAACGGCGTCGAACCAGCCGCAGCGCCGCTTGCGGCCTGTCACGGTGCCGAATTCGCGGCCCCGCTCGCCGAGAAACTGGCCGATCTCATTCTTCTGCTCCGTCGGGAACGGCCCTTCCCCCACCCGCGTCGTATAGGACTTGGTGATGCCGAGCACATAGCCGAGAGCGCCCGGGCCGAGCCCGGAACCGGCCGCGGCTTGGCCGGCCACCGTGTTCGACGAGGTGACGAACGGGTATGTGCCGTGGTCGATGTCGAGGAGCGCCCCTTGCGCGCCTTCAAACAGGATGCGGTCGCCCGCCCGGCGGCGCCGGTCGAGCAGGGCCCAGACGCAATCCATGAAGGGCAAGACCCGGTCCGCCACGCCTTCGAGTTCGGCGAGGATCGCGCCCGCATCGATCTCCGGTTCGCCCAAGCCCCGTCTGAGCGCATCGTGATGGACGAGCAGGCGGTCGATCTTGCCCGGCAGCGCGGCAAGGTCGGCGAGGTCGGTGAGGCGGATCGCGCGCCGGCCGACCTTGTCCTCATAGGCCGGGCCGATGCCGCGCCCCGTCGTTCCGATCTTGGCGCCGGGCGACGCGGCGGCTTCCCTCAGCGCATCCAGATCGCGATGCAGGGAGAGGATGAGCGCCGCATTATCCGCCACGCGCAGATTGTCGGGCGTGACAGCGATCCCCTGCCCTGCCAGTCTTTCGATCTCGGCGAGGAGAGCGTGCGGATCGAGCACCACGCCATTGCCGATGACAGCGAGCTTGCCGGGGCGGACGACGCCGGAGGGCAGCAGGCTCAGCTTATAGGACGTGCCTTCGATGACCAGCGTATGGCCGGCGTTATGGCCGCCCTGAAAACGCACCACGACATCGGCCCGCTCCGACAGCCAGTCGACGATCTTGCCCTTGCCCTCGTCGCCCCATTGCGAGCCGACAACCACCACATTGGCCATCAGCCAGCCTCAGCCTCTTCCAAGCACACCAGCGTAGCGTCCTCCGACGCTGGAACACGAGGCCCCGGATAAATCTTCATCAATGAAGCGTGGCATGCAGGCCTGCCACGTGAAATGTCGGTTGCAATGCCTTCTCCACGGTTCCGGGCATTAGGCGTAACGCCTGTGATACTTTAGCCTGCTTTCCCGATCAGAACACCAGGGGCTTCACCTGGATGACGTTCGGGATCGACTGCACCTCGGCCAGCACCTCTACCGATATGGCCTGGTCGACCGACACCAAAGCAATCGCGTTGCCGCCCTCGAAATCGCGGCCGAATTGCATGCGCGCGATATTGATGCCCGCATCTCCGAGCGCCGTGCCGAGCCGGCCGATGAAGCCCGGCCTGTCATGGTTGGTGATGTAGAGCATCCGCGGCGAAAGCTCCGCCTCCATGTTGATGCCCTTGATCTGGATGATGCGCGGCTTGCCGTCGGAGAACACCGTGCCGGCGACCGACCGCTCCTGCCGATCACAGACGACCGTCAGGCGGATATAGGTCTCGTAGGCGCCGTGCTGCCCGCGCCGCGTCTCCTCGATGCGGATGCCGCGCTCCTTGGCGTAGGCCGGCGCGGAGACCATGTTGAC
>JACCSN010000603.1 GCA_013812985.1 Hyphomicrobiales bacterium
GCCCGGAATTTAGCCGTGCGAAGCGGTGGTCGTCGGGATTGCATCGGCGCAAGGGCGCGGCTAATGCGAGCGCCTTCGCCGAGCGGGCGCGGGGCCGTAGCTCAGATGGGAGAGCGCTGCAATCGCACTGCAGAGGTCAGGGGTTCGATTCCCCTCGGCTCCACCAGCCACATTTAATCTCCATCTTTTCAGTGACGTCTCTTTCAAACGGCAAACCTTCGTCCCGGTTTGTCGAACTATGTTCCGGGTTCGCCCGCCTGACACCGCCGCGATGGCTGTTTCGGCAAGCCGCCGCCTCAGGACAAAGGTGAGAGGTTCGGGACAGGCATTCACACCACGATCAGCATTGCAGCAGGCCAAGGGCCTGACCGCCCGTAAGAGCCGGCCGCCCGTCCGCCGCCTTGTCTTGCGCGAAGCACAGGAACTCAGCCTCTTCCGCCAAAGCATTCTCCAGCTGCTTCAGATAATCGTCCCGCTCGATTTCCATCGCGCCGAACTGGCCGAGATGACCCGTCAGGAACTGCGTGTCGAGCAGGGCGAAGCCGCCGGCGCGAAGCCGCGCCACCAGATGCACGAGCGCCACCTTGGATGCGTCGCGCTCAGCGGAGAACATGCTCTCGCCGAAGAAGGCGGCCCCGAGCTTCACCCCGTAAAGTCCGCCGACGAGCCGCCCGTCGCGCCAGCTTTCGACGCTATGGACGTGGCCACGCCGGAACAGCGCGCCGTAGAGGCGGCGGATCGGCTCGTTGATCCAGGTGACGCGGCGGCCAAAGCGGGGCGCCGCGCAGCCGTCGATCACACCCTCGAAGTCGGAATCGACGCGGACCTCGAACCGATCGGCCCGCACCGTGCGGGCGAGCCGGCGGGGCAAATGAAAACCGTCCAGCGGAACGATGCCTCTGAGCCTCGGCTCGACCCAGTAGAGCGTCGGATCGTCAGCCGAATCGGCCATCGGAAAGATCCCGCAGGCATAGGCGCGCAGGAGCAGCGAGGGCGTGACGAGGTCGCCGTCATGGCTGCGCGGCCGGGACATCGGCTAGGCCTGCTCGGCCGCATTCCGCTTGGCGAGGAACTCCTCCAGCCAGCGGATGTCATAGGCCCCGTTGGCGATGTCCGGCTCCCTGACGAGGTCCTGGAAAAGCGGGATCGTGGTGCGGATCCCGTCGACCACGAACTCGTCGAGCGCCCGCCGCAGCCGCATCAGGCACTCGACGCGGTCGCGCCCATGCACGATCAGCTTGCCGATCAGGCTGTCATAATAGGGCGGGACGGAATAGCCTTGGTAGACGGCCGAATCGACCCGGACGCCAAGCCCGCCCGGCGGATGATAGTAGGTGATCTTGCCGGGCGACGGCGCGAAGGTCGCCGGGTGCTCGGCGTTGATCCGGCATTCGATGGCGTGGCCGGCGAACACGATCTCGTCCTGTGTAATGGAGAGCGGCGAGCCGGAAGCGACGCGCAGCTGCTCGACCACGATGTCGATGCCGGTGATCGCTTCCGACACCGGGTGCTCGACCTGCAGACGCGTGTTCATCTCGATGAAATAGAATTCTCCGTTCTCATAGAGAAACTCGACCGTGCCGGCGCCGGAATAGCCGAGGTCGCGAATAGCGTCCGACACCACCTTGCCGATGCGCGCGCGCTCCGGCTCGTTGAGCGCCGGCGACGGCGCCTCCTCCCAGACCTTCTGATGCCGCCGCTGCAGCGAACAATCGCGCTCGCCGAGAAAGACGGCCCCGCCCTGCCCGTCGCCGAGCACCTGGATCTCGATGTGCCGCGGGTGGCCGAGATACTTTTCGATGTAGACCGCGTCGTCGCCGAACGCCATGCGGGCTTCGCTGCGCGCCATGGACAGCGCGCGCGACAGCTCCGCCTCGTTCGCCGCGACCTTCATGCCCCGCCCGCCGCCGCCGGCCGCCGCCTTGATCAGCACCGGGTAGCCGATCTCGGCGGCGATGCGCTCGGCCTCCTCGTCTTCCCGGATCGCCCCGCGCGACCCCGGCACGATCGGGATGCCGAGCCGCTGCGCCGTTTCCTTCGCCTGGATCTTGTCGCCCATGATGCGGATGTGCTCGGCGGACGGTCCGATGAATGCGATGCCATGAGCGTTGAGGATGTCGGCGAAACGGGCGTTCTCCGACAGGAACCCGTAGCCCGGATGCACCGCGTCGGCGCCGGTGATCTCGCAGGCCGAGACAATGCGCGGTATGTTCAGGTAGCTCTCGCCGGCCGGCGGCGGCCCGATGCAGACGCTTTCGTCGGCGAGCCGCACATGCATGGCGTCGGCGTCGGCGGTCGAATGCACGGCGACGGTCTGGATGCCGAGCTCCTTGCAGGCCCGCAAGACGCGCAGCGCGATCTCGCCACGATTGGCGATCAGGACTTTGCTAAACACGAAGCGTTCCACGCGCTCCCCCTCTCCCCTCGCGGGAGAGGGTAGCCCTCGGGCTTGCCCGAGGATCGGGAGAGGGTCCGGGGGGCAATCCACTGGGGCGCGTGCGAGACCTTATATTCTGGACCGCCGGCGCGAACCCCCTCATCCGACCCCTGGCTGACGCCAAGGGCCACCTTCTCCCGCAACGGGGGAGAAGGGGCGCGAATGTGCCAACGCTCGCGATCCACGACATCACGGCACCCTACTCGATGATCATCAGGGGCTCGCCGTATTCCACCGGCTGGCCGTCGCCCACAAGGATCTCCACCACCGTGCCGGCATGCGGCGCGCCGACCTCGTTCATGTGCTTCATCGCCTCGACGATCAGGATCGTCTGGCCGAGCGTCACCACATCGCCGACCTCGACATAGGGAGTCGCCCCCGGCTCCGGCGAACGATAGGCGGTGCCCACCATCGGCGACGGCACGCAGCCTGGATGGCGCGCCGGATCGGCTAGCGACCCCGGCTTCACCACCGGATCGCCCGGCGAGGCGGGCGTCGCCGCCGCCCGTTGCGGCTCCGGGTAGAACGCCGGCGCCGGCGGACCGCCGCGGGCCACGCGGATGCGGAAATTGTCCTGCTCGATCTCGATCTCCGAAAGCTCCGTCTCCGTCAGGAGCGCGGCGAGATCGCGGATCAGGTCCTTGTCGATGCCCTGCTTCTTGTCCGGGCCCTGCTTGTTTTCCGGCATGCCTTAGTTCCGTTCCTGCGAGGGCGCGCCGAGATCGGCGATGGCGTCTATGGCCAGGAGATACGAACCCGCGCCGAAGCCGCAGATCACGCCCTTCGCCACGGCCGATATCGTCGAGTGGTGGCGAAAGGCATCGCGGGCGAAGACGTTCGACAAATGCACCTCCACGACCGGCGCGCCGATCGAGCGAATCGCATCGTGGAGCGCGACGGAGGTATGCGTATAGGCCCCGGCGTTCAGCACGATACCAGCCGAGTCGGCCGCCTCGTGCAGCCATCCCACGAGATCGCCTTCGTGATTCGATTGACGGAAAATTACCGCGAAGCCTCTCGCCGCCGCGCGGTCCTTCGCCTGCGCCTCGATGTCGGCAAGCGTCGCCGCGCCATAGACGCCCGGCTCGCGCATCCCGAGGCGATTGAGATTGGGGCCGTTCAGGATGTGGATCGTGGACGCCATCGGCAAAGACGCTGAGGAGCCCGGACCCGAACGGCGGGGCGCACGGCCTTATAGGTGGTTTGGGCGTTGACGCATAGCGCCTGTCACACACCTGCAACAGGCCCGAGCCATTCCGCATCGCGATGAGCGGACTCTGGACTGACGAGTCCTGCTTCAGGCGAGCTCGATTGCAAGGGATTTCCCCACAAATCCCACGCCCGGACGCCATATTTAGCGGTGAGCCCGATTCCGCGCTCAAGCGCTTGTCAAGAACTTGACGCTGTCGCCGCCCGGCGATTAGCCTTGCCGATCTCGCCCGCTTTGTTTGGGTCGAGGCGTAATCCCTGAAGTCGGGTCGGTTTCTGCGCGCGGAGCCTCGCGGACAGCGTTGCTCTTGGATTGTGACGTGTTGCGCGCATGCGCCGGGGCCCCTCATATGGTGTGTTAACGCTGCATTAATCACTATATGATGTGTTCGACCGTTCCGAATTGCGGGATTTTCAGGAGCGCGTTTAGCCTGGGATCGTTGCGTCGCCGGTGGGGCGACAAGCCCAGTTAATTGGCCGGGCGGCAGGTCCGAGCTTCATGAACCAGCCCGAGAACCGGGCGCGAAAAGGACGGGGCAAAATGCGCATCGAGCGCCACTACACGACAGACGGCCAGTCGCCCTACGCGGCGATTTCCTTCCGCACGGCGACCAGCGAGATCCGTAATCCGGACGGCTCGATCGTTTTCCGGCTCGACAATGTCGAGGTTCCGGCCGCCTGGAGCCAGGTCGCCACCGATGTCATCGCCCAGAAATATTTCCGCAAGGCCGGCGTGCCAGCGCGGCTGAAGCGCGTCGAGGAGAACGCCGTCCCGTCCTGGTTGTGGCGCTCCGAAACCGACGCCGAGGCGCTCGCCGCGTTGCCGGAAGCCGAGCGATTCGGCGCCGAGACCGACGTCCGGCAGGTGTTCGACCGGATGGCCGGGACCTGGGCCTATTGGGGCTGGAAAGGCGGCTATTTCTCCTCCGAAGCCGACGCCCGCGCCTTCTTCGACGAGCTCCGCTTCATGCTGGCGACCCAAAAGGCCGCGCCGAACTCCCCGCAATGGTTCAACACAGGCCTGCACTGGGCCTATGGCATCGAAGGGCCGAGCCAGGGCCACTATTACGTCGACCCGTGGACGAAGGAGCTCGTCCAGTCGGCCACCGCCTACGAGCACCCGCAGCCGCATGCCTGCTTCATCCAGTCGGTCTCCGACGACCTCGTCAACGAGGGCGGCATCATGGA
>JACCSN010000578.1 GCA_013812985.1 Hyphomicrobiales bacterium
TGGCCGCCGGCACGGCGCTTTCCGTGACGGAGCGCTTTCCGCGCGCCGCAGTCTACACCGCCGAGCCGCAGAATTTTGACGATTACCGCCGCTCGCTGTCGGCAGGAGCGCCGGTGAGGAATGCGAATAAGTCCGGCTCGGTCTGCGACGCGCTGCTCTCGCCTACGCCGGGCGCGATCGGCTGGGAGATCAACCGGAGCCGCCTGGCCGGCGGGGTCACCGCCACCGACGACGAGGCGCTCCGAGCCGTCGGCTTCGCCTTCGACGAGCACCGGCTTGTCGTGGAGCCGGGCGGCGCGGCCGGGCTTGCCGCTCTCATCGCCGGCCGCCTGGACGTGAGCGGCCGCAATGTCGTGGTCATGCTGTCGGGCGGCAATATCGGCGACGAGACGCTCGTCGAGGCGATCCGCCTCTATCGTGACGGCGTCGAGCAGCTGTCGTCCTCGGCCGCCTGACGGAGGAGCGCGCGGCGGCTCTGCGCGGAGCCGCCGAGATTGGGCATGGGCTCGTCATCGGGGCGGCGCCCAAGGTGGATGATGACGGGCGGGGGGTCGCTGGCAAGACCCGCCGCCAGCGTGGCGATCTCGGCGCATGCGTGGTTCACGAGCGCCATGCGGCGCGCCGTGTCGTCGCCCTCCGGATCGGCTGCCGCGCCGTCCGCCGCGATTTCGAGCGTCATGGCGATGCGGCGCAGCTCGTCGGCGATGCGCTCCGGCTGTAGCTGGTCGCGCACCGAGCCGATCGTCGTCTCGATCCGGCCGAGCGCGTCGAGCAGGCTCCCGGTCTCCTGCGGGCGCAGGCGCCGCCGGTATTCGTTGAGAAAGGCGCGGCCCTTTGTGGTCGCGGACAGCGCCTGTAGAAGATGGGAGAACTCGCTCTCGGAAATCTGTCCGAAGCTCGTCTGTGCGGCCATGGCCGTTACCTCTGCTGCGGAGCGCGCGTCCGCGTGACGGTCGCCGAAAACGCTTTAGAAAACACTTAAGCCGGCCGAAAGGGCCCACACGATTGTCAGCCCCACAAAGCCGGGGAGGGAGGCTCCACCAGCGCGCCGGTATAGCGCAGCCCGGGTTCACGGTCCTTCGCCAGAAGCAGCGGGCCGTCCAGATCGGCGAGGTCCGCGTCCTGCGCCAGGAGCACGGCCGGCGCCATGGCCAGCGAGGTGCCGATCATGCAGCCCACCATGACGCGGAAGCCGCGCCGCCGCGCTTCACGGGCGAGGTCGAGCGCTTCCGTCAGGCCGCCGGCTTTGTCAAGCTTCACGTTCACCGCGTCGTATTTGCCGACGAGAGCATCCAGGTCGGCTGTCGTGTGGAGGCTCTCATCGGCGCAGATCGGCACGGAATGCGGCACGCGCCGGAGCATCTCGTCGGCTCGCGCATGCAGCGGCTGCTCGATGAGGAGTACGCGCGCCGCCTCGCAGGCGCTGAGATTTTCGGCGAAATTGGCTTCCGTCCAGGCCTCGTTGGCGTCGACGATCAGTCGGGCGTCCGGCGCGCCGGCGCGGACCGCGCGGATACGCTCGGGGTCGCCATCGCCGCCGAGCTTGATCTTGAGGAGCGGGCGATGAGTCGCGCCTCGCGCCGCTTCCGCCATCGCGTGAGGCTCGCCGAGGCTCAACGTGTAGGCGGTGGTCAAGGGCCGAGGAGAGGCGAGCCCGGCTGCCTGCCAGGCGGGCACGCCGCTGGCCTTGGCCGCCAGATCCCAGAGCGCGCAATCCAGCGCGTTTCGCGCCGCGCCGGCCGGCATGTCCCGTCGCAGCTCCTCGCGGTCCATGAGTTGGGCGTCCTGAATCGCGGCGACGACGCTTTCCACCGTCTCGCCGTAGCGCGGATAGGGCACGCACTCGCCACGCCCGGTATGCGCGCCGTCGCTGACCTCCGCGACGACGACGACCGCTTCGGTGCGCGACCCGCGGGAGATCGCGAATGCGCCGGCGATCGGCCAGCGCTCGACGACAGCCGTGACGGAATGCCTGTTCGGCCTCGGATTCGCCATCAGGGGATGTGACCTTCCAGCGCTCGCTGCGGTGCGGCGGCGCAGGCGAACTTAAGGTTAACAATAGCCTGCTTATATGCGCTTCGGCCCACCGTCACCGGGAAATCCGCCCTTTATGGAAGCGACGATCGAGCACCGGTTCGAGGAGGGGCAACTCGTCCTGCGGCCGCTCGGCGAGTGGGTGATCGACGAGGCCAGGCGCCTCGACGCGAGCCTGCGGGAGCTTCTCGGCGGCGCGGGCGCCTATGAGCGGCCAGACAATCTCGTCATCGACCTCTCCGATGTGGACGGGCTCGACACCGCGGGCGCCTTCCTTCTCGTCAAGGCGGAGCGGCGGGTCGTGGACGGCGGCGGCCAGGTCCGCTGGACGGGGGCCGATGCGGGGCGAAGCGCTCTCCTGGAGCGCGTGCGCCAGGCATTGGCGGACGACGAACCCACCCGCGTAGCGAGGACGAACCTCCTGCAGGATATCGGGGCGACGATGCTGTCCGTCCTTGACGATGCGCGGAGACTCCTTGTCATCCTGGGCGGCACGGTCGGGGAATTCGCCTCCGTCATCGTTCGGCCGTCGAGCTTCCGCGCGTCCGCCGTGGGCCGGCAGATCGAGATGGCCGGCGTGCGCGCCGCGCCCATCGTGTTCCTGATGTCCTTCCTGATCGGCGGCATCGTCGCCCAGCAGGGCGCCTTCCAACTGCAATTCTTCGGCGCCGCCGTCTTCACCGTGGACCTCGTCGGCATCCTGTCCTTGCGCGAGGTCGCGCCGCTCCTGACCGCCATCATGGTGGCCGGCCGCTCGGGAAGCGCCATCACGGCCGAGCTCGGCTCCATGCGCATGCGCGAGGAGATCGACGCGT
>JACCSN010000579.1 GCA_013812985.1 Hyphomicrobiales bacterium
AGCACCTCCGGCCAAGCTTAAGGCGGACAACGAGCCGCGGACCGGTCCTAGTGCCGGTCGGGCGGAGTGTCGGGGCTGACCGAGTCACGCCGGTTCGGATGACCGGCATGCCGCGGGGCCGCCCGCCATTCCCATGCAGTTCCGGTCGACACGGACCCTCCAGCGAAAGGCGGCATGGGAGAGAATACGGGAGGATTCGAAAGCGGGGATAGAATTTTTCGCGATGGTGCGCCGGCGGGCTCCCCCGCAAGAGGGGAACGCGCCTTTGCTGGAGAACGAGGCCGATTTCACGCGGGTGAGCATTCGAGAGCTCGTCGGTGGCGCGATTGCTCTCTCTGGCGCTTCGAACAGCGTGTCACCATCAATGCGCGCGGGTCGCTTCGAAGCTCGGCACGGCGGCGGAGAAATCGTCCAGCCATTTGACCAGCTTGGGATGATCGGCGCGCCAGGTCCCCTCGAAGCGCAAATCGAGGTAGCCCAGCGCGCAGGCGAGCGCGGTGTGGCCGACATGCGGCCGCGCCGGTAGGGCGGGCGGGCTCGCCTCCAGCGCCGCCAGGCCGCGCTCCACCTTGCCGGCCTGGTGATCCATCCAGGGGCGGAGCTGGATCTCCGCGGCGCGCCAGCGCTTCTCGTAGACCTGAAGCAGCGCCGCATCCATGACGCCGTCGGCGAGCGCCTGGAGCGTCAAGGCCAGGAAACGCTCCGCGCCAGTAGGCAGGATCACGCCGCCGCCCGCCTGGTCGTCCAGGAATTCCAGGATCACGCGCGAATCGAAGAGAGCCGTCCCGTCCTCCAGGATGAGGGTTGGGATCTTGCCCAGCGGGTTGTCGCGGCGGACCGGGTCCGCCGGGTCCGTCGTGTCGGTCGCTTCGATCCGGAAGCGATCGGAGAGCCGGCAGAGCGCCGCTCCGATCTTCACCTTGCGCCCGAACGGCGATGGCGGCGACGACCTCAGGATCCACATGCACCTTCTCCCGCGCGGCGTCCTATCGGACCGCCCGGCACGCCTCGTCGTGGACGTGCCATGGGTCGAGGCCAAGCACGCAGAAATCGACGTAATTGCCGACCGAGGCAAACCCCTGGCCGATCTCGATCGAGTAATAGACCGTGCGGGTCGTATCGTCCGTCATGCGCGCTTCCGCCTGGCAATATTTCCGCTCGATGATGCCCGGCTCGAAATAAGGGTGGTCGCTGAACCGGGCCTTGCCGAGCGAGGCCATGTCGAAGCCGCGATGCCAGGTATGCTTTTCCGCCCAGCCAAAACGCCCTTTGATGCGCGCAAGGACGAACGGGTCGGCGCAGGGCTCCTCCACCTGGATCGGCCGATCGATGCGGATCGGTTCGGGAAGGTCCGCCGCCTGGGCGGTTCCCGCGAAGAGCGCACCAAGTGCCGGCGCAACGAGACGCAACATACCGACCTCCATCTGCCTGCCCGAGCATGCCCCGCGGCGCGGCCGGAATCAAGAAACAGCCGGCGAGGGACCGAGCCGGCCCTTGCCAAACGCATTCCCGCCTGAGAGCATCCTCTACCGGCTCCGGGCGCGGAGCATGTGAGTGGCGGAACCCAGCCTCAGCTCATCGAGAGCCGCGGCCTGGCTTAAGCGAACTTGGCAATCTGCTCCCGCAAGGGCCGCAATCGAGGCCTCCCGTCGAGGCCCCGCCTGCAGGCAGGGAGGAGAAATGACCGACAGCGGACGCAAGACCGGACCCCGATGCATCGCCATCGTGGGTCCATTCGCCAGCGGCAAGACAAGCTTGCTGGAAGAGATCCTGGCCCGCACCGGGGCGCTTGAAAAAGCCGGGTCCGTGGCGAGCCGGACAACGGTCGGCGACAGCTCCCCCGAGGCGCGCGCCCATGCCATGAGCGTGGAGCTCAATATCGCCGAGACCACCTTCATGGGCGACAGCTACACGTTCCTGGACTGCCCGGGGTCGGTGGAATTCAACTATGAAAGCGCGCCGGCGATCGCGGCGATCGACGCGGCGATCGTGGTGGCCGAGCCCGACGAGAAGAAGATCCCCGGCCTGCAAGTCGTGCTGCGCGGGCTTGAAGACCGGCGCATTCCGCATTTCCTCTTCCTGAACAAGATCGACAAGGCGAGCATGGGCGTGCGCGAGGCGTTGGCGATGCTGCAGCCGGCCTCCGGCACGCCCCTGGTCCTCCGTCAGATCCCTATTTGGTCCGATGGCATCGCCACCGGCTTCATCGACCTCGCGCTCGACCGCGCCTTCGTCTATCGCGAGCACGCCGAGAGCGAGGTGATCCCGTTGCAGGACGGGTTCCAGGCGGAGCGCGACCAGGCGCGCTACTCCATGCTGGAGCGGCTTGCCGATCACGACGATTCGCTCATGGAACAGCTTCTGGAGGACATCCAGCCGCCCCGCGACGCCGTCTTCGCCGACCTCTCGGCCGAGCTTCGGGGCGGCCAGATCGTGCCGGTCTTCATCGGCTCGGCGCAGAACGGCAACGGCATTCTGCGGCTCCTGAAGGCGCTCCGGCACGAGGCGCCGAACGTGGAGGACACGCGCAAGCGTCTCGGGCTCGCGGACGAGAAGCAGACCGTCCTGCAAGTGATGAAGACGATCCATACGAGCCACGCCGGCAAGCTGTCGCTCGTGCGGGTGCTGTCGGGCCGTGTCGACGAAGCGATGGAGGTGAGCTCGGCGGGCGGCGACGCCGGCAAGGTCTCCGGCATCTATCGCATGATCGGCCAGAAGGCGGTGAAGCGCGGCGCGGCGGCTGTCGGCGAGACGGTGGCGCTCGGCAAGGTCGAGAGGGCGCGCACCGGCGACACGCTGGGGCCGCGCAACAGCAAGGTCGCGACGATCTTCGCCTTGGCCGTGCCGCAGCCGGTGTTGCGGCAGGTCGTGACGCCGACCGAACGGAAGGACGAGGTAAAACTCTCTTCCGCGCTGGCCCGCATGGCGGAGGAGGACCCGGCGCTCTCCGTATCGCATCGCCAGGATACCGGCGAGACGGTTCTCGGCGGGCAGGGCGAGATGCATCTCAGGGTCGCCGTGGAGCGATTGACCGGAAAATTCGCCCTCAAGCTGGAGACCAAGCGGGCGATGGTGCCCTACAAGGAGACGATCCGCGCCACGGTCACCAAACGCGGCCGGCACAAGAAGCAGAGCGGCGGGCATGGGCAGTTCGGGGATGTCGTCCTGGATGTCGGACCGCTGCCGCGCGGCGACGGCTTCGCCTTCTCCGACAAGATCACCGGCGGCGTCGTGCCGAAGAACTACATTCCCGCGGTCGAAGCCGGCGTGCGGGAGGCGATGGCTCATGGCCCGCTCGGCGGCTTCCCGCTGGTCGATATCGGCGTGAAGCTCACCGACGGATCCTACCACGCGGTCGATTCCTCCGAGCAGGCGTTCAAGATGGCCGGGATCCTCGCCATGCGCGACGCGCTGCCGGAAGCGCGCCCGGTGCTGCTGGAGCCTATCCAGAAAGTCCGCATCGCCGTCCCGAACGAATACACGGCCCGGGTGAACGCCATCGTTTCGGGACGTCGCGGCCACCTGCTGGGCTACGACGCGCGGCCCGGCTGGAGCGGCTGGGATGTCGTCGAGGCGTTGCTGCCGGAGGCGGAGATCACCGATCTCATCATCGAGCTGCGCTCCGCCACTGCCGGCGTCGGCACCTTCACCGCCGAGTTCGACCACATGGCGGAAGTGACCGGCCGGCTGGCCGACGACGTGCTCGCGCAGGCGGGAAAGAAGGCGGCGTGAAGACGCGAATCGGGAGAAGGGGTTAGGGAGGCGGTCCCGCCCTTTCCCTGCGCGATTCACCGCTCGCGCGTCCTCAATCGCTCCTCGGCGCGCCGAAGAGCCGGCTCGCCATGTCATGCAATCGCGCCGGCTTCATCGTAACGTGATGGCCCGCGATGACAACAACGCGATGCTTTCGCCTCGCTTTGAGGTATAGAGACGCGCCGAAGGCGAGGGCGAACTCATGACTGAGGCTGTGGAAGTCCATCAGGACAACCGGCGCGTATATTACCACCGCCACAGCGCTGTTGTCCGGGTGACTCACTGGGTGAACGTGCTGTGCATGACCGTCCTGCTCCTGAGCGGCCTGCAAATCTTCAACGCGCACCCGGCGCTCTACTGGGGCCAAATCTCGACGTTCGAAGACCCGGCCCTCGCCATGCGCGCCGTACGCCAAGGCGACGGCACGGCTAGGGGCGTCACGGAAGTGTTCGACACGCAATTCGGCACGACCGGATTTCTCGGCCTTTCGGCGGGTGAGGGCGGCGAAATGGTCCCCCGCGGCTTCCCGTCCTGGCTCACGCTGCCGAGCTACCAGGATCTGGCGACCGGCCGGCGCTGGCATTTCTTCTTTGCCTGGGCTTTCGTGATCAATGGGCTTGTGTATCTGCTCTACACATTCTTCACCGGCCACTGGCGCCAGCTCGTCCCGACCGGCGGGCAGTTCCGTGGCATCGGCCATTCGATCCGTGAGCACATCGTGCTTCGTTTCCCCAAAGGCGAGGAGGCGAAAGTCTACAATGTGCTGCAGAAGATCGCGTATTTCCTGGTCATTTTCGTGGTCGTCCCGGTCCTGATCCTCGCCGGGCTGAACATGTCGCCGGGCATGAACGCCCAATTCCCCTGGCTGCTCGATCTGTTTGGCGGCCGCCAGTCGTCGCGCACGATCCATTTCATCGCGGCGTTTCTGATCCTTGCCTTCGTGTTCGTGCATATCGCTTTGGTTCTCGTCTCCGGTGTCTGGAACAACATGCGCTCGATGGTCACCGGAAACTACCGGATCGAGGAAGAGGAGGTCCGTCATGCGGCCGAGTAACAAGCCCAGTCGCCGGTCTTTCCTGCGCGGCGCCGCGGTCGCGACAAGCTCGCTGGCGCTTGCCGGCTGCGACCCGCTCTCCCAGGCGCCGTGGTTCCGCCGCGTCCTGGCGAGCGCGGAACGGCTCACGCTCGGCTCGCAACGGGCGCTGCTGTCGGAGAACGATCTTGCGGCCGAATACACCGAAGCGGACCTTTCGCCGAAATTCAGGGCGAACGGCAGCACTTCGCCGGACGACCCCGCTTACAAGGCGCTGGCGGCCAATGGATTCGCGGATTGGCGGCTGGAGGTTGGCGGCCTCGTCGAGCGCCCCGGCTCGTTCTCGCTCGCCGAGCTGAGGGCC
>JACCSN010000620.1 GCA_013812985.1 Hyphomicrobiales bacterium
TGGGCGAGCTGCCGCAAGAGGTGAAAGGCGCGATCCGCATCAGGCGGGACGGCGAGGCGGTCTGGCAGGGCGAGCTGCTCTCCGGCGAGGCGAACATGTGCCATTCGATCGGCAACTTGGAGCAGCACCACTTCAAATATGCGGGCTTTCGCCGCCCCGGCGACGTCCATGTCTATTTCTTCGGCGCCAGCGGGCTGAGCACCGCGGCGGGATTCTCCGCCAGGCCGGGCGACGTGTTCGAGGTGGAATCACCAACTTTCGGACGGGCGCTGCGCAATCCGCTCGTTGCAGGAGGGCCCGACGAAGCTATATCGGTGATCGCGCTTTAGAACCCGCCGGCAAGAGGCAAAGACATGACCGAACTGCACCAGAACCTGATTGCCGGCGAATGGATTCCTGGCGAAAGCGAGACGGACAACGTCAACCCGTCCAATACGGACGAGGTCGTCGGCCGCTATGCGCGCGCCTCGAAAGCGGATGCGGAGCGGGCGATAGCCGCGGCCAAGGCCGCATTCCCGGCCTGGTCGCGTTCCGGCATCCAGCAGCGCCACGACATCCTGAAGAAGGCCTCCGACGAGATACTCGCCCGCAAGGATGAGCTCGGCCGCCTGCTCGCCCGCGAGGAGGGCAAGACGCTGGTGGAAGCGACCGGCGAGGTCGCCCGCGCCGGGCAGATCTTCGACTTCTTCGCCGGCGAGGCGCTGCGGCTGGCGGGCGAGCTGATCCCCAGCGTCAGGCCAGGCGTCGAGGTGATGGTGCAGCGCGAGGCGGTCGGCGTCGTCGGGCTGATCACGCCGTGGAATTTTCCGATCGCCATCCCCGCCTGGAAGATCGCCCCGGCGCTCGTCCATGGCAACACGGTCGTCTTCAAGCCGGCCGACCTGGTTCCCGGCTCCGCCTGGGCGCTGGTCGACATCCTGCACCGCGCCGGCCTGCCGCAGGGCGTGCTCAACCTCGTCATGGGCCGCGGCTCGGTCGTCGGCCAGGCAATCCTCGACTCGCCCGACGTGGACGCGATCTCGTTTACCGGCTCGGTGGCGACAGGGAAGCAGGTCGCCAAGGCTTCGGTCGAGCATATGCGCCGGTTCCAGCTGGAGATGGGCGGCAAGAACCCGCTTGTCGTATTGGATGACGCCGACCTCAAGACGGCGGTGGAATGCGCCGCCAACGGCGCCTTCTTCTCCACCGGCCAACGCTGCACAGCGTCATCGCGTCTCATCGTCGCGGATGGCATCCACGACCGCTTCGTCGCCGCGCTGGTCGAGCGCATGCAGGGGCTGAATGTCGGCGACCCGCTCGATTCCAAGACCCACATCGGCCCGGTGGTCGACGACGGCCAGCTGAAGCAGGACGTCGACTATATCCGCATCGGCCTCGATGAAGGCGGTAGTCTCGCCTGGGGCGGCGAGCGGGTGAAGCGCGGCACGCCGGGCTTCTACCTTCAGCCGGCCCTCTTTACCGAGACGACCAACGACATGCGCATCAACCGCGAGGAGGTTTTCGGGCCGGTGGCCGGCGTCATCCGCGTCAAGAATTACGACGAGGCGCTTGCCGTGGCGAACGACACGCCTTTCGGGCTGTCCGCCGGCATCTGCACGTCAAGCCTCAAGCACGCCAGCGACTTCCGGCGGAACTCCCAGGCCGGCATGGTGATGGTGAACCTGCCCACGGCCGGCGTCGACTACCATGTGCCGTTCGGCGGCCGCAAAGCCTCCTCCTACGGCCCGCGCGAGCAGGGCCGCTACGCGGCGGAGTTCTATACGACCGTGAAGACCACATACGCGCTGCCGGTCTGACCGGACGTATGCCGACGATCTTTCGAACGCAGGGGCTTCGCGTTTACTTCTACAGTCACGAGGCCAGCGAGCCCCCGCACGTCCATATCGACCGAGGCGAGTCGAGCGCGAAATTCTGGATCGAGAACGTATCTCTCGCACGCAACAGCGGGTTTTCCGCTAAGGAACTGGGTGAGGTTCAACGGTTCGTGCGCGAGCACCGCGAGCAATTTTTGGAGGCATGGCATGACTTCTTTGGATCCCGCCGCTGACCTCCGGGTCAAGAGGGTCTCACTCGACGCCGATCGGCTGTCGGTAGAGCTGATGGACGGCAGGGCAATTTCCGTGCCGTTGGCCTGGTATCCCCGCCTTGCGAACGCCACCCCCGAGCAGAGGGCGCACTGGGAAGTCGCTGGCGGTGGCTTCGGCATTCACTGGCCCGAGGTCGACGAGGATTTGAGCACGGAAGGAATGCTGCGTGGCGCGCCGGCTCCAGCCGGTTCCCAAGCCTGACCTGGCGGTTCAGCGATGGCCGAAGCTCCGGCGCGGTTGTAATTCGCCATGTCTGAACCTGGCGCCCTGATCGGCGTCGACTGGGGCACGAGCGCCTTCCGCGCTACATTGCTGGACGAGGGCGGGGCGGTGCTCGACCGGCGCTTGGGGCCGCACGGGATTATGACGGTGACCGACGGCGATTTCGCCGGCGTGCTCACGGCGCAGATCGGCGATTGGCTCGCGGCGGGACGCGCGCCGGTCATCCTGTCCGGCATGATCGGCAGCCGCCAGGGCTGGCTCGAGGCGCCTTATTTGACGTGTCCGGCCGGGATCGACGATCTAGCCGCGGCTTTGGTCCGCGTGCCGTTCGAGGCCGCGGAGGCCTACATCGTCCCCGGCGTGGCGGCCGCCGCGCCGCATATGCGCGACGTGATGCGCGGCGAGGAGACCCAGATTTTCGGCGCGCTGGCGGAGTTGGGCGCGACCGGCGGCCGCTTCGTCCTCCCCGGCACCCATTCCAAATGGGTGCTGGTCGAAGCGGAGCGGATCGTCGGCTTCTTCACCTACATGACCGGCGAAATCTATGCGGCATGCCGAAACCACACCATCCTCGGCCGGCTGATGAAGGACGGTGAGAAAGGCGACGCGGCGTTCATTCGGGGGGTCGCGGACGGCGCGCGGGTCGGGGGGCCGGGCGCTTTGCTCAACCGCCTGTTCGGCGTGCGCACGGCCGGGCTGTTCGGCGAGGTGGCCGGGGCCGGCCTCGCCGACTACCTCAGCGGCCTGCTGATCGGAGCGGAGATCGCCGACGCGGGCGAGCGCGGCTCGGAGGTCCTGATCATCGCATCCGATGCGCTGGAGGAGCGCTACCGCGCCGCGGCGGCCGCGCTTGGGATCGCGGCGAGAGTTCTCGATTCCGATCTGGCGATCAAAGGACAATTGGCGATCGCGCGAATGGCGGGGCTTGTTGCGACGGATGGTTTACGGAGCGCCGAACATGCTGACGCTGGCTGACGCCATGGGC
>JACCSN010000628.1 GCA_013812985.1 Hyphomicrobiales bacterium
CGCGAGCAAATCCTTGCCGCGGCCGAGCGAATGTTCTCGCGCGCCGGCTTCCACCGTACGACCATGCAGGACGTTGCCGCCGAGGCGGGCATGAGCCCCGGCAATCTCTACCGCTACTTCGCGTCCAAGGATGCTCTCGTGGCTGGCCTGTGTGAGCGGGATCGGAAGGATCTCGCGCGCGAATTCGCCGATATGCAGGGGTCCGGCGCTGATTTCATCTCCGAGTTTCGCGAGCTCGGCCGCAGGCATTTCGAGGCGGCAGCCGCCGGCAAGGCGAAGCTCTGCCTAGAAATCTGGTCCGAGGCGACGCGCAATCCCGCGGTCGCGGCGGTCCAGGCGGAGTTCGATCGCGCTCTGACCGAGCAGTTCGTCGGCGCCTTCGAAGCCGCGAAGGCTGAAGGTGCGATCCACCCCTCCGTCGATACGCGCGCCGTCGCGTCGCTGATCATGAAACTGGGCGACGGCCTTTTCGTCCGCCGCGCGACCGCCGCCGATTTCGACCCGGATCGCGAGATCGCCGAGGTTTTCGCCGTCGTCGGGGCCTTGCTCCAGGGTCAGATCCGCCTCCCTTCATCCTCCAAGAAACCCGAGGTCGCGTCATGATGTGGTCCCGCATCCTTGCCGTCGTCGTGGTCGTCGCCGCGACCTTGTGGATCGGCTCCGGCGTGTTCGGCCGGACCGAGAGCCCAGCCAATGCCGAGCAGGCGGAAGCCGCGCCCGCGCAGCCGCTCTTCCGGGTCGCCGTGATCGAGGCGAAGGTGGAAAGCCATGCGCGTTCAACCGCTTTGTCCGGGCGCACCGAGGCCGACGACAGGGCGAGCGCGGTCGCGCGCACGACCGGCACGATCCTGGAGCTGAATGTCCGCCGCGGCGATCGGGTGAACGAGGGCGACGTCATCGCCGTCCTCTCCGACGAGGCGCGCGAAGCGCAGGTCGCCGAGGCCGAAGCGCTGTTCCAGCAACGCCGGACGGATCTCGACGCCAAGCTCAAGCTGATCAAGCGCGGCATCATCGCCGCGAACCAGAAGAGCCAGCTGGAATCCGATCTCCGCGCCGCCGAGGCAGCGCTTGCCGCGGCCGAGGCGGAACAGGAGCGCGGCCAGATCCGCGCGCCGATCACCGGCATGGTCAGCGAGCTGCCGATGACGGCCGGACAGGCGGTTGAACCCGGCGCCTCCGTGGCCCAGATCGTCGCGCTCGATCCGATGCTGGCGGTGGTCGAGGTGGCCGAGCGCCAGCTCGCCGGCCTCAAGGTCGGAGATTCCGCCTCGGTCAAGCTCGTCACCGGCGAGACGGCGGAAGGCGCGATCCGCTTCATCTCCCCGACCGCCAGCGAAGGCACCCGCACGTACCGGCTCGAAGTGGAGCTGGACAATCGCTCGGGCGCGATCCGCGACGGCATCACCGCCGAGGTGGAGCTCCGGCTCGCGGCGGCCGACGCCGTCCGCATCCCGCGCTCCGCCCTGACCTTCTCCGCCGAAGGCCAGCTCAGCGTCCGCACCGTCAGCGCCGAGGGCGCGGTCGGCTCCGTCCCTGTGCGGATCGTGGAGGATGGGCGGGAGGAAATCTGGGTCGCCGGCCCGCGTTCCGGCGATCAGGTCATCGTGCAGGGCCAGGATTTCGTCAAGGACGGGCAGCGGGTCGAAGCTGTCGGGACGGGCGCGCCCGCGCTGATCTCGAGGTCCTGACGGACATGGGCAACCCCGTCGATTATGCGATCAGCCACGGGCGGCTGACGATCGCCACCTTGTTCTTCCTGCTGGTCGCGGGCTTCGCCGCCTATCTGGCGATCCCGAAGGAGGCGGAGCCGGACGTCGCGATCCCGATCATCTACGTCAACGTCACCCAGCGCGGCATCAGCCCGGAGGACGCCGAACGGCTGCTGCTGCGTCCCCTTGAGACGCAGCTGAAATCGGTGGAGAACGTCAAGGAGATGCGCTCCGCCGGCTTCGAGGGTGGCGGCTTCGTGCTGCTGGAATTCGAGGCGGGCTTCGATTCCGACGTGGCGCTGGCCGATGTCCGCGCCAAGGTCGACGACGCTAAGGGCGACCTGCCGCGCGACGCCGACGAGCCGAACGTCTCGGAAGTGAACCTTTCGCTGTTCCCCGTGCTCGTCGTGGCGCTCGGCGGCGAGGTGCCGGAGCGCGCGCTGCTGCAGCTGGCCCGCCAGGCCGAGCGGGCGATCGAGCAGATCCCCGGGGTGCTCTCCGCCGACCTCCGCGGCGCCCGGGACGAATCCGTCGAGATCATCGCCGAACCGATGCTGCTCCGCAGCTATGGCATCTCGCTCGACCAGCTGACGGCCTCCTTCGCCGCCGGCAACAGCCTGGTCGCGGCGGGCGCCCTGGAGAGCACGTCCGGCCGTTTCGCCGTCAAGGTGCCGGCCCTGATCGAGACGCCGCAGGACATCCTGAGCTTTCCCGTAGCCGTCTCCGGCGACGCGGCGGTGACGCTTGGCGACGTGGCGGAAATTCGCCCGACCTTCAAGGATCCGACCTCCATCACGCGGGTGAACGGCAAGCCGGCCATCACCGTCGAGGTCTCCAAGCGCACCGGCGCCAACCTCATCCAGACGGTCGACGCCACCCGCGCCGTCGTGGAGGAGCTGCGCAAGACCTGGCCTGGCACCGTCGAGGTCACTTACAGCCAGGACAAGTCCAAGGACATCCGCATCATGCTGCACGAGCTGCAGAACAGCGTCATTACCGCCGTTCTGCTCGTCATCGTCATCATGCTGACCGT
>JACCSN010000637.1 GCA_013812985.1 Hyphomicrobiales bacterium
ACCCAGGCCGCATCGACCTCGGCCTGGGCCGCGCACCGGGAACCGACCAGCTCACGATGCGGGCGCTCCGCCGTTCTCGATCTTGCCTTTGTGCCGGAAGGCGCCACGCCGGCCGATGCGCTGCGAAATTCGCTCGATCTCGTAACCTGAGCGGTGCCGACACCTTTCCACAGGATGTGCTTGAGCTGCAGGCACTGCTTGGGCCGCTTCAGCCTGGCCAGCGCGTCCAGGCCGTTCCCGGGACGGACACCAACGTGCCCCTCTGGATACTCGGCTCCAGCCTCTTCGGGGCGCAGCTCGCAGCAATGCTGGGGCTGCCCTATGCCTTCGCGTCCCATTTCGCGCCGGACGCGCTCATGCCGGCTCTGGACGTGTATCGGGCCAAATTCCAATCATCAGCACAGCTCGATCGGCCGTACGCCATGGTTGGCGTGAACGTCATTGCGGCAGATACGGACGCGGCTGCACGCCGGCTCTTCACATCGGCGCAGCAGACCTTCACCAACATGTTCCGCGGGACACGGGGCAAGCTTCCTCCCCCGATCGACGAGATCGAGACCTACTGGACACCAATGGAGAAGGCGCAGGCTTCGAGCATGCTGTCGTGTTCGGTCGTCGGGTCGCCCGACACGGTGCGCCGCGGCGTGCAGGAGTTCGCCGAGCGCACCGGGGCCGAAGAGCTCATTATTGCGACGGCGGTCTACGATCACCAGGCGCGACTGCGTTCCTATGAAATCTTGGCCGAGGTCACACAGCGGGGCTGAGCTATGATGGACAGATCGCATGCCTGCCCGGATTGATCCGGCCAATCTTTCAATCGATAGGCATCCGTGGACCAAGCAGCGCTACTCTGAGGAATAAAGCAGGTCGCTAAGTCGTCAGACCGATAACATCTGCACACGGCGGCCTCCTCCGCCGGCACGCTCGCAGAACCCGCGCGAACAGGACGGCCCTGCGGCTACTGAACAAGCGAGCGGAGCTCTTCAGCCACCGCCGTCCACGGCTGATCAAGATTCACAGTGGCGGCGGTTAATCGGTGCCCCTGGATTTTGTACCTAGCTCGCAGTCTTTCACCCACAGCCGGATACAGGAGAATGCCCTCCGCATCGGAAAACTCGGGGCCCCGCGCCTCCGCATTCTTCAGGTATGAAAACAGCTGGTATAGATCACCCGACTTAAGAGACGGCTTTCCATAGTACTGGGTTACTGCGGACGCGTAGTACTTCGTATCAAGAATGATCTGCCGGTGGGGAGATAACAACACGATGTCAGTCTGCATCGTAGGAACGAGGTCTGCGGCTTGTTGGGTCTCGGGTTCAGCGTCCCAAGCGAGTTGGAGCGCTTCCACTCGGAACGTTTTCTGCTCGATGGCATAGAAGTTCCGTACGAACGCCTGGAACACCAGCGCCATCTTTCGCTCGTCACGGAGTACATCCGTGAATTGAAATTTCGTTCCCTCCGGGTCCGGGAGGGTCGTCGCAAAGGCGAGCTCACAAACCCTCAACAGGAATGCGTAGTGGGAGTTATTCCTGTGCAGCTGGGCGCGCCCGAATAGGGATGCGTCGAGGCGAATTCGATCCACGGCGGCCAAGCGCTTATCCAGGGCCCGCAGCTCTCCCTGGAGGCGCCTGTCAACTGCACCCGTGCCCGCAAGGCGAACGATCGTTGATCGGAGGATCTGGTTTGGGAGCACGTTCGGGTCAAGCTCATCGAACGAGCAGACCAGCCGAGGCCTTCGCGTCATGATCAGGTTCATGCTGGCTGAGAGTTCCACCCGTCCTCGGATGGAAGGAATCTCCTCAGCGCGCTCAACGTAGTCGCGTGTCAATCCACGACGAAGGACTCGATGCGTTCCCTCAATAAGAACCTTTGCAAGTAGGTTTATCAGGTCCGGGCTGTCGTCGGCCCCAACAGGAACATTCTTTGCCTCATCAAAGCGCCGCCACGCGTAGAGAAAAAGAAAATAGATATTGCGAATCGGGATCACGGAGATGCCTGATTTAGGCCAGCAATCTCTTACGCCATTCCTCGAGCTTTCCGGGGCTGTCGAACCAGTACTCTCCCAGAAGGGGCAGCACCTCTGTCTCCACTACCTCCTGGTACCAGTGGTCATCGAGCACAGTCTCAGGCCGGCCACAGAAGAAGCTATGCCCGATGGTAAACCCGGGTCCAAGGTTTGTTGTGTCGGCCGCGATCTCATCATTCAACTGGCCGACGCGGACGCGGATCATGTCAATCAGGTGATCTGAAGCACCAGAGTCGGACAGCAAAGCGGCAAATTTCACGTTATCCAGCCGGGGTCTCAGAGCAAAGAATGCGAAGCGCCGTCGGAGCGCATAGTCCACGACCGCAAGCGATCTATCAGCCGTGTTCATTAAACCCATAATGTGCACGTTTGCCGGCACGAAGAATGGGTCGTGCCCTTCATCAGCATAGGCAAGTGGGACTGCCCATTTGGGGGATCGCTTGTCGGCTTCGATGAGAAGCATGAGCTCCCCAAAGATCCTACTGACGTTCCCCCGGTTGATTTCATCGATAATGAATACGTGAGGCTTCGTCGGGTCGCGTCGGGCCTTCTCACAAAATGAAAAGAACCGCCCGTCCCGAAGTGCAAAGCTGGATTGAGTGGGTCGGTACCCTTGGACGAAGTCTTCGTAGGCATACGCCTGGTGAAACTGGACAAAGCTAATGCGGCTGTCATCCTGCTCGCCTGTCAGGACGTATGCGAGAAGCTTCGCGGCAAACGACTTGCCCACCCCGGGTGGGCCTTGGATAATTACGTTCTTCTTCGCCCTCCAAACCTGAACGATTTTTTGTACTTCGTCTCTGTCTAGAAAAAGGTCCTTCAGTGCATCATCGAGCGTGAAAGCTCTGGTTTTGGGCGGTTCCCCAGGTCCTGCGGGGTAGTTCGGAATGTGAGGCAGCGCTCTTCCCGACACATTCCGATACGTCGCGTCGAGCAGCTTCACGAGGGTTGGCGGTGCTTCGGTTAGGTATCCGCCCTGATTGAGCTCAAGGGAGGAATTGTAGAAAAGCCCCGAGCCTCGTTCAGCCTCCGCTATCCGCTTAAGCTCGTCTGCGTTGTCCGAACGGAAGATGGCTGCGCGGTCGAGCGGGGGTTCTAGCGGCGTGAAATCTGAAAGCTGAATGCGATAGGATGGCTGAAGTCCCCACGCTGTTCCGCTCACCCCTTCAAACTTGTCATCCAGCTCTTCCGCCACCACGGAAACGGCGGTTAGCCCGGCATTGTCAGTGAGGTGAAGGACGAGATCCCCTGGCACCACCCGACGCATATTCGAATAGATATCGCGTCCACCCTTCCCGCGTTGGGGCGACCACAGAGCTTCGCCGAGACGATGTGGTCCATCTACGCGATCAGGTCTCCCCTGCACGATCGTCTTCTCGATCCACACACGCGGAAAAGTTCCTGATGGCGGGGTTGGCACCACCTCCTCTGAGGGCGCCGCGGGCCTCCAGCGCGTCTGAAGAGGTTCTCTATAATAATCCAGTTCGTCGGTCCCGTATTCCTCGATCAGCTTAGTTCGGATCGCCAGAAGCGCTTGGTCAAGTGCACATGGAGTAGAGACGGCCGCATAAGGGTCGTCTCCCGGCCCAAGTAGAGTGCGAAAGTTCTCATAGATGCGGGTCTTATGGTTTCGGCTCGTGATCCGCTCGAATTCGTCGGGAAAGCAGAAGAACAGAAGCATATGACGCGCGGCTCGAACCTCACCCCCTTCTATATCGGTGACCAGGGCACACAGGCTCCACACTCCGCCTGGAGCGAGAAGCTCCTCACGCTGAGAAAGCGGAAGTGCTTTAAATTTCTCAAGGACCCTTAGTAGATAAACCAGTTCGTCCGGCACCTTAGTGTTGAATGCAGCGCCCGGATTTCCCACCCCCCTCAGCGCGTCGTCGGCTAGATACGCGGATGTTAGTGGATCAGATCCCGATTGTGCCCAAACCTCAGTGATGCGTTCTCGCTTTTTCTGCGCGCTGAAGTTCCTTTCGTGGGAAAATAGGAGCAGCAGCCAAAGCACCTCTGACGCAAGTCGCACGATTTTCGGAGCTGCCCCACTTAGCTGGCTGGCGAGCTTTGAATAGAAGGCCTCCGGTCCATCGAGCGGGTTTTCCACGACACGGGTCCGGAGCTCCGAGATGTTCTGAAGCGTCCAGAGGTCCTCGTTGGAAAACAGGCTACCGTCTTCCAGAAAGCACTTACGCTTCCATTCGTCCGCCGCCCGCAGAACCGCCTCGGTTTGAGGGTAACCGCTCCACCTGGCCATGGTGTCACTCGTCGATAAGGTCGTTGCTGGCGTTTCACGTTAACCGACCGCTGATTAACATCTATGTTCGAACTCCCCGAGCCAACCTCTGACCCTGACGGAAGATGGTCAGGCCGTCGGGGAGGTACTTTTAAAATGGCGGCCTAAGCACACAGAAGTTCCCGGAAGCCGGCGACTACCGGTGTTTGCTACGAGCGAGTTGATCCACAACGACCACCCGCTTGACCTTTCGATTGCTCATTCGGCGACATATGTTCACGGCATGACAGACGAACTCTCGACCACGACGAGCCCCTACACCTCGGGATCTGGATACGACCTCGGGCCGATCTCACCCGCCGTGCGGGAACGCCTTGCTGAAAGGCTCACGTCCGAGGAGAGGCACATTCTGCTCGACCACGGCACCGAGCGACCGTTCTGCGGCGTTCTCTTGGACAACAAGGAACGTGGCACTTACGCATGCCGTCTCTGTGGCCTGCCGCTCTTCAAAGCAGGCGATAAGTTCGACTCCAGGACTGGCTGGCCAAGCTTCTTCAAACCATTCGACGAAGCGCACGTCCGCACGCTTGAGGACCGATCGCATGGGATGCTTCGGACTGAAACGCGCTGCGCCCGGTGTAAAAGCCACCTCGGCCACGTGTTCCCGGATGGTCCACCTCCGACCGGGCGGCGCTATTGCATGAACTCAGCTGCCCTGGAGTTCTTTCCTGAACGCGTCTCCCCTCCACAGTTGGCGTAAGCCTGCGGCATCTCTGTTCCCTATGCTCCGAGGTTCACGATGGCAATCCAGACACCCACCACGACAGCGGCCACGCGCCTGATCCCTTTCAGCCTGAAGGGAACGGACGAGCGGATCTATGGACTTGGCGACATCAGGGGCGAGAACGGCACGCTCCTCATGTTCATCTGCAACCACTGCCCATACGTTAGAGCCGTCATCGCCCGCTTGGTGGAGGATTGCCGGGTGCTCCAGTCAGCCGGCATCGGCTGCGCCGCGATCATGCCGAATGACACGATTGCCTACCCTGCGGACTCGTTCGAGAACATGAAGCTGTTTCCTGCCGAGCACGGCTTCACGTTCCCTTACCTGCTCGATGATACTCAGGAGACTGCAAGAGCCTACAGTGCGGTGTGCACACCGGACCTATTCGGGTTCAACAGCGCTGGCGCGCTGCAGTATCGGGGTCGGGTCGACAGCGCCGGGGCAAAGCCGCCCACAGGGGACGAACGCCGCGAACTACGAGAGGCCATGTTGCAGATTGGTCGGACCGGAGCCGGTCCGTCTGAGCAAATTCCGTCAATGGGCTGCTCGATCAAGTGGCGCCATTGAAAGTGAGCACCGGAGCATGTGCGGGCGTTACGATAACCTGATCTCGAAGGACGCATACAAACGGGTGTTCCGACCCGAGCGGATGCCGCAGAGCAACTTTCCGCCTCGATACAATGTCGCCCCGACGGATCAGATTCCAATCATTCGCCTCGACCCGCGTGATGGCGAGCGGGAGCTTGTCATGGCCCGCTGGGGCTTGGTCCCTTGGTGGTCAAAAGAGCTGCCCAAGGTTCCGCACATCAATGCCCGGTGCGAGACGGTGCATGAGAAACCCTTGTTCCGGGAAGCGTTCGCGAAACGGCGGGCCTTGATCCCGGCCACGGGGTTCTTTGAGTGGCAGAAGCGTGCCGACGGTAAGCAGCCCTATCGATTTCGGCGGCAGGATCTCGAGCCATTCGCCTTTGCTGGGTTATGGGAGTTCGCCCGGGTTGCCGGCCAAGAGATCCTTTCGGCCGCGATCATCGTGGGCCGCCCCAATCCGTTGGTTGAGCCCATCCACGATCGGATGCCTGTGATCCTTTCGCCGGAGGACTACGACCGGTGGCTCGACCCCGACGCCTCTGTGGACGAACTCAGAGCCATGCTGAAGCCCTGCTCCGAGGACCTGCTGGAGGCCTATGCCGTGAACCGGGCCGTGAACAGCGTCCGCAATGACACCGAGGAGTGCATCGAGCGGGCCGCCGAGGAGGACGCCCTACTCAAGTTGAACTAATCCCTGCCGCCCTTTGCTGGCTTACAGGTCCGCGCCCAAGAACCGGCATCCTGGGATGGGATTGTGATAGTAAGGCGGGATGTCCCGGAAACCCGCCGTCTCATAGATGCGCTGCGCGGAGTGCATGAAACCGCCGGTGTCCAGCACGGCTCTCCCGTAACCGATCAATCGCGCGCGCTCTAGCACAGCAGCGGCAAGCGTCTGTCCAAGCTTCAATCCGCGTGTGGTCGGGCGCACGTAAAGCCGCTTGATCTCGCAGGTGTCGTTCTCGAAGGGCCGCAGAGCAATGCACCCGACGGCCTCACCCTCGTAATACGCGATGAGGAGTTCGCCTTTGGGTGGGGCGTATTTGCCGGGCAGTGTTGCCAGCTCGTCCCCGAGGCCTTGAAAGTCGAGACGGCAATGTCACGGCAAGCGGGCAGTCCGTGGTAAGGTG
>JACCSN010000690.1 GCA_013812985.1 Hyphomicrobiales bacterium
CCCCAATACGCCGCAAGGCCTCCCCCGCACCGCCTTCCGACGGTTCGCCCTGATGCATTTTTGCTCAGGCCCGCCGATGCATTTTTGCTCCGGCGTTGACAGGAAGATCGGCCTGGTCTCGGCCCTGATCCAGCGAGGCGGATGATCCTGACTCCTCTGTGTCACCGATCAGTCTTGCCCCAGTTTCTTCCGGCGCGGGTTCTCCATGGGATCCGGCAAATTCCTTGCTACCTGCATGCGTTTCACTCGCCGCCGCCAGGATTCCGGCGTCTGCGAACGCGTCCGTGGGTGCGCTGGCCCCGATGGCCTGCAGCCCGGAGCGCTGAAGAGCGGCCCTGGCTACCCGGCCACAAGGCCAAACATCTGGCCCGGAGCCACACTGCGCATCGATTGCCGTCGCCGCGATCCCGATAAGCCGGATCGACCTGGTCCCTTTCTCCACAAGACCCGCCGCGCTAAAGGTTGCATGGTAGATGAGCTCAGCCGGTCGGTGAGATTCTTCAGGCGGAGCGCTGATTGCCGGCGCTGCCGCGAGCTCAGACGGCCTGAGCTCGCCGACAAGCGTGACGGGCTTGGCTCTATCAAGGGAGAAAGCGTTTGTTGGTGTTTCAGCACTCGTCGCCTCGGGTGAAGGGCTTCCGCGGTTCGCTGCCTCCATGATGCCTGGCCCGCCGCCCGTGCAGACGACACAGCCCTTCAGGGCCGGCTCACGCTCACACCACTGAGTAACGAGACCAGCGAGCTCAACGGCGTCATCGTAGAACCGATGCATCGGGCCGCCAGGGCGGATACGAGCCGAACCGAAGAAGACGATCGTGCCTACCACGCCTTCCTTGGCTAGGGCGCGCATCGGCTGCATGTATTCGGCGAGAATGCGCAGCGGCCGGGCCTCCTCGCTATCTAAGAACTCCTCATCCTTGTAGGCCAGCGGACTGCGGTCCGGATTGGTTGTGCTCACCGCCTCTCCCTTACTCTCACGAAGTCGATGAACCCGCGCTCCACATCGGTGTGAACGAGCTCCACGCGGACGTGATCACCCACATCGAGATCCTCAAACCCGCGCACCACTTTGCCCTCGGCGCTCGGGCCGGAGATGCGGACCCACGTCCCCTTTTCAGAGGCCCCGGTTACAACGGCATCGAAGCGCTGACCCATGCGGGAGGCGAGCAGGAGAGCTGCGGCGGACTTGCGCACCTGCCGCTCGACTTTGTTGGCGTTGTCTTCCTGGATTGTGCAGTGGCCACCAAGGGCCGCCAGCTCTTCCCTCGTGTAAGGCGGCTCGTCTCCGGCGAGCGCTGCTTTCAAGAGCCGCTGTGTGATCAAATCCGGGAAGCGCCGGTTGGGCGCCGTCGAATGCGTGTAGTCGCGCACCGCCAGCCCGAAATGCCCGTCGCTATTCAGGCCCGGCTGCTCGACCGCATATTCGCCAGAGCCGAGCAGCTTCACGACCGATAGGGAGAGATCAGGAAAGCCCTCCGGGTCTGTTCGACGGCGGCGGTCCAGAAAGTCGTCAAGCGCCTTTGCACTCGGCGAAATCAGGAGACGTTCGCCAAGATCTGCGGCGAGCTGCACTATACGGTCCCAGCGTTTAGGCGAGCTCAGGACACGTCTGAGGGAGGGAAAGCCCTTCTTGGCCAGATAGCGTGCGGTCACGCCGTTCGCCGCGACCATGAAGTCCTCGATCAGGTCCTTGGCCCGATTGCGCTGATCGGGACGCATGTCGACGAGCTTATTGTTCTCGTAGACTGGCCGCGCCTCCGAGGTCTCGAGGCGGAGCGCACCGCGCAACTGCCGCTGGCCTCGCATTTTGATTGCTGTCCGGTCCTGGAGGCGGATGAGCTCGTCGAGTCCCTTGACCGAGGCAAGGCTTGGTGACGCGGGGGCTTCTCCCTCCAGCCATGCTGCTACGCTGTTGTAGGCGAGTTTCGCGTGGTTGAAGACGAGTGCTCGGTAGATGTCCTCCGCTATGACATTCCCGACGCCGTCGACCAGCAACTCAATCACAATCGCTAAGCGCTCCTGACCTTCGTTGAGCGACGTGAGGTCCGTCGAAAGCTTCTCCGGCAGCATCGGGAAGATCTGGGCGGGCGTGTAGACC
>JACCSN010000584.1 GCA_013812985.1 Hyphomicrobiales bacterium
ATCATCGGCCAGCGACGGACGACCGGCAGCTTGCCGGTGACGGCGAGGCCGTCCTTGTAGTTCACTGTGGAATGGGTGACGCGGACGGTGACGTCGCCCTCCATCAGCTCGTCGGGGCTCATCTCGAGGATATCGATGGATTGCTTCTTCGCCTCGTCACGGGTGACGAGCAGCGCCTTGAATTTATCCGTTGCGCGCTCGTCCACTCAGGCCTCCCGTTGTCGCGCCAATTTCAGCAAGCTGCGCAGCAACGCGATGGATGCTCGCCGCTGACCGTCCCCGTTCGCTTTCAGGCTTGGGCGGTTTCCAGTTGCTCGACCCGCCGCTTGAGGCTGCTGATGTCGTCCTCGAAGCTCGCCATCGTGCGCTCCACCATCGCCCGGTGGCCGATGAAGCCGCGCAGCGCCTTCTCGCCGTTGCGGTGCATCACGTCGAGGCGGCGGTCCATTGCGTCGAGGCGGTTCTCGATGGCGTCAAAGCGGGCGTTCATGTCGGCCCGCATTTCGCGCAGGAGCACGAGAGCGAGATTGTCGGGTTCACTCATGATGCAATGATAACCGCAACCACCTCCTAAATCCAGCGGTGCTCGCAACGCCAGTCACAATCCAAATCACGGCTGGCGCCTATTGTGCTTCAGACCGGAACGAAAAATAGAGGCCTGCGTTGCTGCGGTTCATATGAGCGGTGCTTCATGAATCGAGACCTCACAGGGGCCGATCGCGACGCGATCAGCGGCGATCTGGTCCTGCCGCTCGTCGAAGAGGAAGCGCGGATCGAAAAACGTCTGGTCTCGACCGGAAAAGTTCGTATCCGCACCCTCGTCGAAACGGTCGAAGAAAACGTCCAGGGGGATCTGGAGACCGAGGAGGTCGAAGTCACGCGCGTCCCGGTGGACCGCGTGGTCACCGAGGCGCCTCAGGTGCGCACCGAGGGGGAGGTGACGATCGTTCCGGTTCTGGAGGAAGTTCTGTTCGTGGAGAAGCGGCTCGTCCTGAAGGAAGAGCTGCACATTCGTCGGCATGTCACGACCGAGACGGTCGATGTCCCGGTCACGCTCCGACGCGAGCGGGCGAGCGTCGAGCGCGAAGGCGGCGACGGCAACATAACCGAGGAGAAAAGCTATGAGCTTTGATACCGACATGAGTTCGGGCGGCATGGGTTCCGGCAGCCTCAGGACGATCACCGCGTTCTTTGACAATCGGAGCGACGCCGAAGAAGCGATCGAACGGCTCGTCTCGGCCGGGATCACGCGCGACCAGGTCAGGATGGTGGCCGGTGGCGAATCCGGCACAAGCGGCACTGGCGCAACCGGCGCCTCGGTGACCCACTCCAGCTATGGCGATAGCGGGTCCGGTTTCTGGGATGCGCTGAAGGACCTCTTCATGCCCGATGAGGACCGTTACACCTATGCCGAAGGGCTGCGCCGCGGCGGTTACCTGGTCACCGTCACCGCAGCGGACACGTATTACGAGCAGGCCCTCGACATCCTCGACGACGAGGGCACAATCGACATCGGCGAGCGCGAAGCTTCCTGGCGCTCCGAGGGCTGGAGCGGCTACGAGGGCGGCGCTTCCTCCCTCGACAACGCCGCCGACACCTCGCGCAGCGGCATGAGCTCAGGCCTTGGCGGTACTACCGGATCTTCCGGGTATTCGGACCGCACAAGCGCCGATCGGGTCGGCATGACCGGCGACCAGGAAGTCATCCCGGTGACGGAGGAAGAGCTTCATATCGGCAAGCGCGACGTGAGCCATGGCCGCGTCCGGGTGCGTAGCTATGTTGTCGAGACTCCGGTCAGCGAGGATGTGAGCCTGCGCGACGAGCGGGTCCACATCGAGCGCCGACCCGTCGATCGGGCGGTAACCGGCGACGAGGCGCTTTTCCAGGACCGCACGATCGATGTCGAAGAACGCGGCGAAGAAGCCGTTGTCGCCAAGGAGACCCGGGTCCGCGAAGAGCTCGTCATCAACAAGGAAGTCGGCGAGCGCACCGAGCGGGTTTCCGACACCGTGCGCCGGACGGAGGTCGATGTCGACGACGAGCGGACCGACATGGATACGCGGACGGACCTTAACCGGCGCACTGACACTACCCGGTAAGTCCGGAACAGGCTGCGCCCGCAGGGGCGCCTGCTAAGCGCGAATTCAAGCCCGGATTATATAGGCCGGGCTTTTTCTTTGAAGGTCAGCATCTCAGAAGTTCAGGCAGGAAGCCCTGTATAGGCCGGCCGCTCCTGGATCGGCCAATGCACGATCGCGGCGAACACGCCAAGCGCCACCCCCAGCCACCAGACGACGTCATAGGAGCCGGTCTCGTCATAGAGCCGCCCGCCCAGCCAGACGCCGAGGAAGGCGCCGACCTGATGTGAGAAGAAAACGATCCCCATCAGCGTGGCCATGTATTTCGGGCCGAACATGATGGCGACCAAGCCGGAGGTCGGCGGCACGGTCGACAGCCACAAGAGCCCTAGGATCGCCGCAAAAA
>JACCSN010000585.1 GCA_013812985.1 Hyphomicrobiales bacterium
CGCGGGCGCAGAGCAGCGTGCCGATGAGGTTTACGTCGACGATGCGGCGGAACCGTTCGGCCGTCATCGCCTCGAACCGCATCTGCGGCTGGATGATGCCGGCATTGTTGACGAGCCCGGAAGGCCGTCCGCACCGCTCCTCGGTCTCGCGAAACAGCCGGAGCACGTCGTCCTCGTTCGCAACATCGCCCTGGACGGCGAGCGCTTCGCCGCCGCTGGCCTCGATCTCCGTCACAAGGCGCTCCGCGGCTTCGCACGCCTGCGCATAATTGACGACCACGGCGGCCCCGCCGGCGGCGATCAGGCGCGCCGCGGCGGCCCCGATGCCGCGGCTGCCGCCGGTGACGATCACAACCTTCCTCAAGAGCCGAATCGTCATGTCAAAGCGCCTGCGTGCCAGCCTGGAAGGGCCGGTGCAAGGCCGGCCGGAGCTTTTGGCCGGACTGCGCCATTATAGCGAAAGCGTGCCGAGCGAACCCCGCACCGCATTCCAGGGAGACGTTGCATGGAACCCGAGGTCGAGAGCTTCAGCCTTCCGCCGGACGGCGATATCCCGAACAATCCGCTGCCGCTCATCCTCTACCGTCACGCTCTCTCGCCCGAGCTGCGATCGCCGAGCGGCTGCCAGTCGCTCTTCGCGCGCAACACCTGGGGCGGCAATTGGGTGAACGGCATTTTCGACTACTGGCATTTCCACATCACCGGTCACGAGGTCCTGGGTTGCGTCGCGGGCCATGCGCTGGTCGGCTTCGGCGGCGACGGCGGGATCAGGGTCGAATACCGCGCCGGCGACGTGGCTGTGATCCCGGCCGGCGTCGGCCACAAGCGGCTCGGCGACAAGCACGACGGCTTCACCGTGGTCGGCGGCTACCCGCCGGGCCAGGATGGGACGATCACGCGGCCGGGAGAGGAGACGGTCGAGGAGGCGCGGCGCGCCATCGCGGCGCTGTTATTGCCGAGAGCCGATCCGGTGCTGGGGAACGATGGGCCGCTAGTGAAGGCCTGGAGCATCCGCTAAGGCCGACAATCGGCTATCGGATATGATTGCCGCCTCTGCTCGGCGCTTCCGCAAGCCGGGTTTCCGCAAATTGGACCAGCATTGCCTTGGTCAGCGCGGCCATTCAGACCGCCACCTCGGCCCTGATATGCGGATGCGGGTCGTAGTCGAGGAGCGCGAAGTCGCCATAGCGGAAACCGAAAATCGAGCGGACGTCGGGGTTCATCCGCATCCGCGGGAGCGGCCGCGGCTCGCGTCCCAGCTGCTCGCGCGCTTGCTCGACATGGTTCAGATAGAGGTGCGCGTCGCCAAGCGTGTGCACGAACTCCCCCGGCTTCAGCCCCGTGACCTGCGCCACCATCATCGTCAGCAATGCATAGGAAGCGATGTTGAACGGAAGCCCGAGAAAGATGTCGGCGGAGCGCTGGTAAAGCTGGCAGGAGAGCCGCCCGTCCGCCACGTAGAACTGGAACAGGCAGTGGCACGGCGGCAGCGCCATCTGCTCGACCTCGGCGGGATTCCAGGCGCTGACGATCAGCCGACGCGAATCGGGGTTGGCGCGAATCGCCGCCACGACGTCGGAGATCTGGTCCACGGCCCTTCCGTCCGCTGCCGCCCATGACCGCCATTGCTTCCCGTAGACGGGGCCGAGCTCGCCGTTCTCGTCCGCCCAGGAATCCCAGATGGTGACGCCGTTGTCGTTCAGGTAGCGGATGTTGGTGTCGCCGGCGAGGAACCATAGCAGCTCGTGGAGGATCGATTTCACGTGCAGCTTCTTGGTCGTCAGCAGCGGGAAGCCCTCGGCAAGGTCGAAGCGCATCTGGTGGCCGAACACCGACAGCGTGCCGGTCCCGGTGCGGTCGTCCTTGCGGGTTCCGGTTTCGAGCACCTGCCGCAGGAGCGTGAGATATTGCTGCATGAAGCCTGTTTTAGCCTGATTTCGGCCGCGACGCCGCCGATCGCGGAATCCTCAACAGCCAAGATGAATAAGGTCGCCATTGATCGAGAGATCGAAACCGCCTATATTCCTCCTCGCCGGCTTCGGCCGGCTATGGCGATAAACGGGCAGCGTAATAAACCTATCGGACCCGGGGGCAGTACCCGGCGCCTCCACCACCAACGGTGCTCGGTCCCGAGCTTGACGACGGATCGAAGCGCCGCTGATGATGGGGGCGAAACAGGATCGACGAGGGCGTAAAGGTTGTGCTTTTGCTCGGCATTGTACCACCGTTATCGGGCTATCCAAATAGTTGCCAACGACAACTATGCTGAGGTTCGTCTCGCTGCGTAATGCAGCCTGATGGCTTCGAATCAAGTCCTGGCCGTTAGCGCGGTTTAGGCGGGGCCCGGAGGCGCCTGGCAACAGAAGCCTCCACTTTCCCCCTCCATTTTCTTGCAAGCCGCGCGCGGCGTCGTTAGGTTTGGCCGGATGGCTGAAGACCTCATCCGTTACGATATCCTGGCCCAGGAGGCGCTCCGCGGCCTGGTGAAGAAGGTTCTTGTCGAGGTCGCCCAGACCGGGCTTCCCGGCGAGCACCATTTCTTTATCACCTTTAGCACGCAGCATCCCGGCGTGCGCATCTCGTCGCGCCTGAAGGCGCAGTATCCGACCGAGATGACCGTGGTGCTGCAGCACCAGTTCTGGGATTTGGCGGTCGCCGATTCCGCCTTCGAGGTCGGCATGT
>JACCSN010000734.1 GCA_013812985.1 Hyphomicrobiales bacterium
CGGGCGAATTCCAGGTAGCCGTAATCAACCGGCCAGAGCGGAAACCGGTCGGCGAGCTGTTCCGCCAAGGCGGAGAACTGGGCGACGGCGTCAGGGTCGCGGCTGCCATGGCCACACAGCATCACCCCGATCGCATCGGTCACTCGCTGATGGCCCGACGCCGGCGCGACGCGCTGCGGGCAAGAGCGGTCCATCCCACCGCACCGGCAACGGCAAGTGCGGCGATGGCCAGCCAGTGCGAATGCCCGGCCGATTCGCCGATGTGCCCCGTATGGGCCAGCGCCGGTGTGGAAAGGGCGAGGGCTGGCATTGCGAAAAGCCGCTTCGCGGTAGAACTCATCGGGCGAACCTCCGGTCTGAAACGAGAGGCGCGCCCGCGGCCCACGCCGCGCGGCTTGCAGAAGACGGCCCCGGTTTGACCCCCGATGTGGGTCGGTCGCAGCGGAATCGTTTCAGCCCCTCTGAGGACGACCATCCTTGGGACTGAGAATTAGGCCGCGCATGGCCGACGGTCAACGCGCGGCTGCGACGCACGCTGTTCCCACGCCGCCGCGTGGCGCGCCGATCGACGGCGTGTTAGACGCGGCCGAAAACCGGGGGACACATGCTGCGCTTTTCCGCCAATCTCGGCTTCCTCTGGACCGACCTGCCGCTCCTCGACGGCATCCGATCTGCCGCGGCCGCGGGCTTCGATGCCGTCGAGTTCCACTTTCCCTATGATGTCCCGGCCGAAGCGGTGCGGCAGGCGTTAGGTGAGGCTGGTCTGCCGGCCACCGGCCTGAATACCCGCCGCGGGGACACGCAGGCCGGCGATTTCGGCCTCGCCGCCCTGCCGGGGCGCGAGTCGGAAGCGCGGGCGGCGATCGACGAGGCGATCGGGTATGCCAGGGCGATCGGCGCCGACTACGTCCACGTCATGGCCGGCAAGCCGGGCGGCGATGCGCGAGAAGCCGCGCGACGCGCTTATCTCGACGCGCTGGATCATGCCGCGGCGCTCGCCGAGGCGGGAGGGATCACGATTGTCATCGAACCCTTGAACCAGCGCGACGCGCCCGGCTATTTCCTCAACGCCAACGTACAGGCCGCCGACATTATCGCCGAGCTCGGGCGCGAGAACCTGAAGCTTCTGTTCGACTGCTATCACGCGCAGGTCAGCGAGGGGGATCTGACCCGGCAGATCGAGAAGCTGCTGCCGATCATCGGGCACATCCAGATCGCGGCCGTTCCCTCGCGGGCGGAGCCTGACGAGGGCGAAGTCGCCTACGAACGGCTTCTGAAGACAATCGAAGCCATGGGCTATGCCGGCTTCATCGGCGCCGAATACCGGCCGCGCGGCCACGTCGAGGACGGGCTCGACTGGCTCGGCCGGTGCCGAGACGCGCTCTCGCGCTAGAGCTGGCCTGAAACAACGCCGTTACCTTCGCCACTCTTTTGGGCGGCTATGGGTCCCGAAATCGCCGCTCCCCCAGCAAATGAAGATGTAAAGCGCTGGTGCAGTGCGGCTTGAGCCGAAATCGCTCTAAAGTCGCCAGCGCGGCGACCGGTCAGTATTCTGATTCGGCGGCCGCTCTGATCGTGATCCGATGATCCCGGCCCTCAAGTGGACGACGGTTTTCGGCTTTAACTTAGAAAGCTTTATCTCTGCTTTTCTATCTGAAAGCGCTGATTATGTTTATATCGGATAGTTGAGTTGGGAGGCACTTATGAAATTTTCGGGTCATGTCACAGAAGCTCGGCGCTCCGCTACGCTGATTGGGATATCCGGGATCACGGTTGCGCTTGGGCTGGTAATTTCTGCGCTGATCATTTTGCACTCTGTCGTTCATGTCTGTTGGAAAACGCAACAGTGCGGCCCGACGACTGGTCCGATCAACGTTTACGGGTACCTTTTTGACCTTGCGGCAGAGGGCAACATCCCTACCTGGTACGCCGTCGTGCAGCTTTTTACAGTTGCGCTGATGTTGGGCTTCGTTGCGATAGCACGGCGCGTTCAGAAAGCGCCCACCGCTGCCTGGTGGGGTCTGGCTGTAATCTTCGCTTATCTCTCCTTGGACGAGGCCACAGACATGCATGGCCTGTGGAGGCGATGGCTGGGGGACTACACAATCCCCGGGATGCAAGCGGCCGGTTTTTCCTGGATCATTCCAGGCATTATCGTGGTCTCGGTCATCGCAGCGATCTACTTACCTTGGGTGCTCAAGCTGCCCAGCCGAACGCGTGTGCTTTTCGTCATCGCCGGTGCGGTGTACGTCACTGGCGGCATCGCCCTTGAGGGGGTTGGCGGCTTTCTCGCTGATTTTACATTCTCGAACGACTCGTATCTGGTGGCAGTCACACTGGAGGAGAGCTGTGAATTGTACGGCATCCTCATCATGTTGTATGCCGTCCTCCACTACCTCGGAAAGCAGTCAATCACGCTTTCTGCCGGTGACGCTGCTCGCGGTGCTACGTCAGAGATTTCGGAACGGCGCGGCCGCCAATCGGGTGGAGCCGTTCAGCACGCCGATGCAGTCGCGCCGCACCGCCCTACTGGGAACTAACCGGAAGTTCTGAAACGGCATCGACTGGCGCTGCAGCACGAAACGTAGCCGACCCCCGATGGGAAAATCATCGCCCGGCCGAACCGCCTCGGCTGTCCGCTCATTCAGTATGCCCCCTCGCCCGGCGAGTAGGCCCACACCTTCTTCTTGGTGTAATAGACCAGGCCGGCCAAAATGATGAGGAACACCATCACGACGAGGCCCATGCTCTTTCGCTCGACCATATGCGGCTCGGCCGCCCACATGAGGAAAGCCGCGACATCCATCGAATACTGGTCGACGGTCTCAGGCACGTCGTTTTCGAGGCTTTCGTCGCTATTCTGTGCATAGGTCAGCTGGCCGTCGGCGAGCGGCGGCGGCATGGCGATGCCGACGCCGGAGACGAAATACGGGTTGTAATATTGCCCCTCGAGCATTTCCGTGTCCGCAGGCGCCTCCTGATAGCCGGTGAGGAGCGAGTAGATGTAGTCCGGCCCGGTCTCCTGGTAC
>JACCSN010000740.1 GCA_013812985.1 Hyphomicrobiales bacterium
ATACTGCGTGAGCGGATCGTCGGGAGCGATCGTCAGTGCGCGCGACGCCCATTCAATGGCGCGCGCCGACTCGCCCAGCCAAGCCAGCCCCGCCGCGCCCAACGAGGCTGGAAGCAAGACGTCGGGATGGGCGGCAAGCGCACGCTCCGCCCGCTCCACCCCTACCCAGGTAGCCGCCTCGGCGTCCGGCACTCGCCCGAGGTTCTCGTAGACTTGGGCCAGCATTAACGGAGTCCTGTAGTCATCCGGCGAGATCTCTGCAGCGCGGGCCAACATGCGCGCCGCGGTTTCCCAATCGCCCACATTTTTTGAGGCCCAACCATAAAAGTAGCAGGCCTCGAACAGATTGCCGTCAAGAGCGATGGCCCGCTCGAATTCGGCGACGGCCTCCTGATGCCGGCCGCAATTGTGGAGCCCGAAACCATGTGCCGCATGCGCCTCCGCCAGACTGGGATCCAGTTCCAAGGCCCTGGCGCTTGCCGAGAGGATCTGTGCTGGGGTCGTTCCGGGGTCGCTGTTGAGGTAAAGAAACGATGCGCAGTCCGCCAGTCCGGCATAGGCTCGGGCGAATTCAGGGTCCAATTCCACGGCCTTATTGAACATTCGCCGCGCGAGCAGCGCGTGGGGTGTCGTGTGAAGGTGGTAGAAATGTCTGCCCTGGAGATAGAAATTGTAGGCCTCCAGGTTTCGAGTGGGGGCCGCCTCGATCGCCGTTTTCTCCTGCGGCAGCAATCTGACCTTCAGCTGCCCGACGATCGTTTGCGTGATCTCGTCCTGGATTGCGAAAATATCGGTCAGGTCGCGATCATAACGGTCGGCCCAGAGGTGTGTCCCATCTTTGCCGTCAATGAGCTGGGCATTGATGCGGACTCGCTGACCGGCCTTGCGGACGCTCCCTTCCACGACGTTGGAGACATTGAATCGCCTGCTCACCTCCTGCACGTCGGCATGCTTGCCCTTGTAGGTGAAGGTCGTATTGCGCGAAATGACCGACAGCCCCGAGACCTTGGAAAGATCAGTGATGATGTCCTCGGTGATGCCGTCGGCGAAATATTCCTGCTCCGGATCTCCGCTCATGTTGCTGAATGGAAGGACGGCGATCGACGGCTTCTCGCGCGAGGTACGGACCGATGCAGCCGCGGCGGTCACGGCGGTCTGCGTGGATGCCGGTGCGAGCATGACGCGATAGACGCGGACGGGCCGATCTATGTTCTTCAGCGCCTGCTCGCCGGTGTCCTCGAAGCCGATATCGAGCCGATTGCCGATGTGGTCGCGCACCGTTCCTGAAACGGCGATGCCGCCTGGTGTCGCCACGCCTTCAAGCCGCGCGGCAAGGTTCACTCCGTCGCCGAAAATGTCACCCTCCTCGACGATGATGTCGCCGATATTGACGCCGATGCGGAACTGGATTCTGAGCTGCTCAGGCACGTTTCGGTTGCGCTCTAGCATCTTGCGCTGGATTTCGGCGGCGCAGGCGACTGCGTTCACCACGCTTGTGAACTCAACCAGCATTCCATCGCCGGTGAGCTTGACGATCCGGCCCTGATGCTCCGCGATCTTGCTATCGACCAGCTCCCTGCGATGCGTCTTGAGGTCGGCCAGTGTCGCGGCCTCGTTTGCCCCCATGAGGCGGCTGTAACCGACTACGTCGGCGGCCATGATGGCGGCGAGTCGGCGCTCCATTGGTGCCTCTCAAAAGCCTGCAATGGCCGATCATACCATAGTGCGACTGCTCTTCCTGCGCCCGCGCGACCGCCTCGCGCACAACTAGCCCGCAGCCTCCAGCGAATAACATGTGCACGTCCGCTTCTACGCCCTCGCGGCCCAAAGCGGACCGGCAGCTTACGTGAAGAGTTTCGGGCGCCGAAGGCGTACGAAAGTCCCCGAAGAACGAACCCGCGGGCCACGTGTGCTGCGCTATGGGGTTTTTGCGATCCGGCCGGTCGAGCGGTTCAGCTGATCGGCTTCGAAGCGTGGCGTCGTCGATGCGGACGGGGTGCAGTGACGCGGTTTTCCGTCTCCTGATCGGTCTAATCGGGCGGCTAATCGAACGGGCGGGCTGCCGATGACGGCCCGTGAGGCAAGCGCATCCCTTGCCCAAAGCGCAGGCGCGACGGGCTGCGATGGTCCTTGGCCGTGCCGGGTCACGACGGGATCGTTGATGCGCCGGCGCGCCTGCTCGCGCGGCAGCGTGTGGTCGGGAAACACCAGGTC
>JACCSN010000591.1 GCA_013812985.1 Hyphomicrobiales bacterium
GACTTGCAGTGCGGCGTCGCCAGGCTCGTCCGCGAACAGATCAGCCACGTGGGTCGTGGCTTCGTAATAGAAGCGGGGAATCAGGGACGGGATGCCGGCGTTGGCTTCCACCTTCGTCGCATCGAAATACAGCTCCCGGCCCCAGACCAGCCCCGCCTCCTGGCAGAGATCGACGATCTTCTCGAAGAAACGCTGGAAAACGTCGACGCCGAGGCGCTGCCGAATGCGGGTCAGGCTGGAGTGATCCGGGAGGTTCTCGTCCAGGGCGTAGCCGAGGTACCACCGGTGAGCGAGGTTGAGACTGGCAATCTCGACCAGTTTGCGATCGGAGCGAATCCCTTCAAAGAACATGACCAGCTGAAGTTTGCAGAAGACGACCGGGTCAATGCTCGGCCGACCGCGATCGGCGTAGCAGTCCTTTGCCCACTCGCGCACGAATGACAGGTCAAGCTTCGCTTCCAGGTGGCGGTAGAAGTGGTCATAAGGAACCAAATCTTCGAGGGAGACGGTGATGGGTTCATCGAGGCGGCGGGACTTTGCGGGGCCGAGCATCGCACACCTCTCGCTGGTTGGTCTTCGCGCTACGCCTGCGCGTCGAGGTCGCGGGTCCACGCTCTACACTGACGCTGCGGTCTCCGGGTCAACTTATCGTTGCGGCGGCTCGCGGCCATTGCGAGCAGGGAGGACTGTTCATGAGCGCGCTCCCATCCCCGACCGTGCCACGTCCATCGCCGTTGGTCGCCCATCGGCCCCTCAAGATCGGGCTGATCGTGCCTGTCTTTGAAGGCGGATTCGCCGGAGCGACGGCCCGGTGGCCCGACCTCGTGGAAGTCGCCCGTCTCGCCGAAGATGCCGGCCTCGCCTCGCTGTGGCTCCCGGACCACCTCCTCTTCCGCGAGGACCATGGCGGTGCTTCGGGCATGTGGGAGGGCTGGTCGCTGCTGAGCGCCCTAGCCGCGGTCACCCACCGGATCGAGCTCGGCACCTTCGTCACCTGCGCGGGTTTCCGCAACCCGGCCCTCCTGGCCAAGATGGCCGACACCGTCGAGGAGATCAGCGGCGGCCGGCTCATCCTGGGGCTCGGCGCGGGGTGGCACGAGCCGGAGTATCGCGCCTTCGGCTTCCCCTTCGATCATCGCACCGACCGCTTTGCGGAAGCGCTGGCCATCATCGGTGGCCTCCTGCGCGATGGCCAGGTGGACTTCGTGGGGGAGTACTACCAGGCCCGGGAGTGCGAGCTGCGCCCGCGCGGGCCGCGTCCGCACGGTCCACCCATCATGATCGGCGCCTCCGACGCCAAGCCGCGCATGCTCGAGCTCACGGTGCGGCATGGCGACGGCTGGAACGCCTGGCTCGACAGCACCGGGAATAGCATCGAGAGCCTGGTGCCGCTGTTGGCGCGGGTCGACGCCGCCTGCAACACAGCCGGACGTGACCCCGCCACTCTGGAGCGCAGTGCCGCGGTGTTTGTCGAAGTCGGCCCGCACGAGCCCTCGGCGATGACTCAACCTCCGCTGACCGGGAGCACCGAGGAAATCGCTGCCGGCCTGCGCGCCTACGCCGACGCGGGCATCTCCCACCTCCAAGTCGTGCTGGAGCCGGCCACTCCCGCTGGCATCGAAGCCTTCGCCCCGGCGCTGGAGCAGCTCGAGCGCGGGTAAGCACCGGCCGGAGTTGCGGCGATCTGCCAACTCCGCGGTGGAGACGTGCTCCCGTGGGATGGTCAGCGGCCGTGCTGGAGCACATCGCCTTTTTCAACACGCTGCGTTCTTGCCAGGGGCGGTTTTGCCGTGCGCCTGCCGCAGCCGGGCCCGCCGCGTGTGGCGGGCATCACGCGGGCCCCTCGCCGCCCCCGTCACCGGCGCTCGCTGCCGCCGCGGCGAGACATTCCGCGCACAGACATTCCCCAACGGTCGGAGGGCGATGTGACATGTAGCGGTAGGGCGCCGACGGCCCCTCACCTGAGGCTTTTCGCGTCAATTCCACCGCGCGCTCAAGCTCTTCGGTGCTCAACGATTCGAGCGCCGCGCCCCACCCTTCGCCCGGCAGCGGCGCCAGGGGTCGTAGCAGATCGTCAAGCTCAATCTGCTCGGCAAAGCTGAGGCGCATCGAGTCAAACGCCGTGCCTGACGCCGGTGATAGCTCGCGGCGGCGATAGACCAGTGTGAGGCGGTCGAGGCGTTTGTCGAGCGTCATCCTGTTCTCC
>JACCSN010000779.1 GCA_013812985.1 Hyphomicrobiales bacterium
ATGCTGGCCCATGGTTCGCTCAGGGTCTCGCATGTCTCCACCCATGTGGCGCTGGCTAAGGCTCCGGAACTGGTCACCGCGGCGCGGCTGACGCGGGTCATCGACCTCACCACTGACGCACTGGCGCGGTTTGATATCGACCAGCCGCGAATCGGCGTGGCGGCGCTCAACCCGCATGCCGGCGAAGGCGGCCTGTTTGGCGCCGAGGATGCCGACATCATCTCCCCTACCGTCCAGGGCTACCGCGATCGCGGGATGGACATCTCGGGGCCTATCTCCGGCGACACGATCTTCGTGCGCGCCGCGGCCGGGGACTTCGACGCGGTCATCGCCATGTTCCACGACCAGGGTCACATCCCGGTGAAGCTGCTCGGCTTCCAGGTCGATCCGGTGGCGCGGAGGTGGGTCTCGCTGAGCGGCGTCAACGTCACGCTCGGCCTGCCCTTCGTGCGCACCTCCGTCGACCACGGGACGGCCTTCGACATTGCCGGCAAGGGTATCGCCTCACCGCAAAGTATGGTCGAGGCGATCGATTACGCGCTGACCATGGCGGCGCCCTCGAAACACAAGGAACCACAGCCTTGGCCGCAATAAAAGTGGATCGCCCGCCCGGCAGCGGCCGGATCGGCCGGCGCGCGCTGGAGCGCTACGCAGCGGCCATCTTCGCGGCGGCCGGGTCTGATCGGGACGAGGCAGAGATCGTCGCCGCCCATCTCGTCGAGGCAAACCTGGCCGGCCACGATTCGCACGGCGTGATGCGCGTCTACAAATATGTTGACTGGGTGCGCGCCGGTCAGGTCGTTCCGAACAGGCACGCCGAGATCGTCACCGACCGCGGGCCGCTGATCGTTGTCGACGGCGGCTTCGGCTACGGCCAAGTGATCGGCAAGGAGGCGATGCAGGCCGGGGCGGCGCGCGGCAAGCAGCACGGGTTCGCGCTCGTCGCCATCCGCAATTCCGGCCATCTCGGCCGCATCGGCGCCTGGGCGGAGCTGCTCGCCGAGGAGGGCCTTGCCTCGTTCCATTTCGTCAACACCTCCGGCTTCGGTATTCTCGTCGCGCCGCATGGCGGCAGCGACCGCCGCCTTTCCGCCAATCCGGTGGCGGCAGGGACGCCCGTCGAGGGCGGTCCGCCCATGGTGCTCGACATCGCCACCTCGCTGATTGCCGAGGGCAAGATCCAGGTGGCGCGGAACAAGGGCGAGAAACTGCCGGCCGGCATGGTGCTCGACGGCGCCGGGCGCCCCACCAACGATCCCGAGGCCTTCTATGCGAACCCGCCCGGCGCGATCCTGCCGTTCGGCGGCCACAAAGGATCGGGCCTCTCCTTCTTCTGCGAGATCCTCGCCGGTTCGCTGACCGGCGGCCACGCCAGCAATCCGGGCTCGCCCACCGCTGGGCGCCTGGTCAACAACATGCTATCTCTAATCTGCGACCCGGTGGCGTTCGGCGACCGGACCGCCTTCGCCGATGACGTCAAGCAGCTCATGGGCTGGACAAAGGCCTCGCCGCCCATCGAACCGGGCGGGGCTGTCCTGCTTCCGGGCGAAAGCGAGGAGCGCACCCGCCGCGAGCGTGAGGCGAACGGCATTCCGGTCGATCCGGAGACCTGGACCCGGATCGCAGCCACCGCCGCTTCGCTCGGCGTCCCCGTCCCCGATCTCTAAGGTCTTTGCGATGCGCAAGAACCCGGTCCGCGCTAAGCTTCAGAACGGCGAGGCGGTCTACGGCATCTTCGCCGTCGAGTTCTTCACGCCTGGCTTCTGCCAGATCGCCGCCGGTGCCGGCGCGGAATTCGTGATCTTCGACCAGGAGCATGGAGCGGTTGGAATCGACGTTCTCAAGGCGCAGATCGCCTTTGCCCGGGGCACTGGCATCGCCCCTTTTGTCCGCGTACCGGGCCTCGCATACCACCTGATCGCGCCCGTGCTCGATGCCGGCGCGATGGGCATCATGGTGCCGATGATTGAATCCGGTGAGCAGGCGGAGAAGCTGGCGAACTGGTGCCGCTACCGGCCTCTCGGCGTGCGCGGGCTAGGCTTCGGGGTCAGCCATGATGATTACTCGCGCGGCGAGGTCGTATCCAAGACGGCCCAGGCGAACGAGCGCACGCTTGTCATTGCCTTGATCGAGACCGCCGCGGGTATTGCCAATGCCGACGAGATCCTCAGGATTCCCGGTGTCGATGTCGGCTGGCTCGGTCATTACGACCTGACCGATTCGATGGGGATCACCGCCGAGTTCGACCGGCCGGAGTTTGACGCTGCGGTGGAAGGTCTGCTCGCCGCTTGCAATCGGAATGGCAAAGCAGCGGGGTTCCTCGCCACCTCGGTCGAGATGGCACGGGCTTGGCGGCGCAAAGGCTTCCGCTGCCTTAGCTACGGCACCGACATCGGCGT
>JACCSN010000780.1 GCA_013812985.1 Hyphomicrobiales bacterium
TGCAGAACTCTCATCTGCTGCCACCTGCCGGTTTCGCCGGCGCACGGAGAAGGTTGGATGCCAGGTTCTCTCCCTCCGCCAGCCACCCAAGCGGCAAAATTCTCTGCTCCGTGCGTCACGCCGAAAAAGTGCGTGTATTTGCGGGCATGTAGGCCGAAAGCTCTGAACCGGCCGAGTGAAATTCAACCGGGTTCGTTCTCTCTTCGCCCTCTGTTCTCCAAAGCTCTGGACTGCAGGCGTTTGGTGCGGCGACGGAGACGTGAACAGAAACAGGCACTTACCCTAAGCCGGCCTGCGGCTAGTTCGCTGAAGCGGTTGCCCTCCGATAGTGTCCCAAAATATCGCACTACGGCTTGTGGCTCACCTCGGCATCGCCGAACCAACGACGATTGACCGAGATCGGCCGGAAGCGGAATGGCTGCTTCGGGACGCCGCACGCGAGAAGCGGACGTCAAGGTTCATCGCGAGTTCTGACGGTAGTGGGGCCGAGGGGTCCCAGCGCATAGCACCCCCGATCACGTCCGCTAGCTGCATCCAGGGCCGCCCGATACACCCGCGCGCGTCAACCGCAGCGATGCTCGCCAGATACGGAAGCCGCTTACTGCTTGCGCTGCATTTGCTCCCTGCTCACGCTTGGCCCGTTCGCAATTGAGCCTGGGCTTCGCGGTCATTGCCGTCCACGACGGATAGATGCTGGCCCGACCACTTGTGCCCAAGCCCGGGAATAGAGCTGCTCTGGCCCCACCTCGCCGCAAGCCTCATGTGGTCAGATCCCGCGGCCAGAACAGTTTCCCATGGTGACGTGACGCGGTGTGTTGCGGCCCCGCCGCGTCGCTCGTTCTGAATCCGGACAGGGCTCATTTCAAGAAGCACGCCCTGCATCAGCCCGGTTGCATAGTTGGCCGAAGGCGGTCGGAACCACGCAAGTCCCGGGACGGCCGCGGGAGGGTCCCCGTTGAGCTTTGAACAGGGCCGCGTCGCCCGCGCTCGTGCCGACGGCTTCTGATCGCTCCCGACCGGGCGAGTCCGGCCGGATGGCCTAAGCAATGCCGCGGCCTTGGAGGCTCGCGATCTCCTCCGGCAAATAACCCAGTTCCGCGAGGACCTCCGCCGTATGCGCGCCAAGATCCGGGGCGGGCTGGTTCATGCGGCACGGCGTGGCGGAGAATTTTACCGGGAACCCGGTCATGCGCACCGTCCCGTGACCGGGGTGGGCGACGTCGAGCACCATCTCTTGTGCCTTGACCTGCGGATCCTCGAACACCTCGCCGAGCGTCTGAACGCGGCCGCAGGGGACGCCGGCGGCGTTGAGCCGCTCGATCCAGTTTGCCTGGGTGTCCCGGCCCATCCGCTCGTTGATGAGGGCATTGATCTCGGCGCGGTGCGCGATCCGCTTCTCGTTCGTGCCGAAGCGCGGATCGGCAAGCAGGTGCTCCAGTTCGAGCTCGCGCAGGAGGCGCTTCAGGATAGGCGAAGTGCTCGGCGCCACCGCCACGTCGCCGTCCGAGGCATGGAACAGGCCATAGGGCGACGACACCGGGTGGTCGTTGCCTGTTGGCGGCGGGGTTGTGCCCGTCGCGAACTGCGCGGCGGAGAGGTAGGACATCATGCTGATCATGCCGTTGGTCATTGCCGCCTCGACCCCCTGGCCCTCGCCGTCGCGGTCGCGCACGCGGAGCGCGGCAACCACGCCAAGCGCGGCATAGAGGCCGGCGATCAGGTCGGTCAACGGCGGCGCGGCGCGCAAGGGTCCCGTTTCCGGCGTGCCGTTCACGCTCATGAAGCCGGACATCGCCTGCGCGATAAAGTCGAAGGCCGGGCGGTCCACATACGGGCCCGTCGAGCCGTAGCCATTGACGCTGGCGACGACGAGGCGCGGGTTGATCGCCTTCAGCGTTTCCGGGTCGAAGCCCATGGCCGCGAGCACGCCTGGGCGAAAGTTCTCGGCGAGCACGTCCGCGCCGGCAAGGAGGCGGGTCAGGACGGCCTTGCCCTCCTCAGTCCGCAGATTCAGGGCGACGGAGCGTTTGTTGCGGTTGAACTGCGCGAAATACCAGCTCAGGCCATCGATGATCGCGCCCTGGTGGCGCACCGGGTCGCCGCCTTCCGGATTCTCGATCTTAATCACGTCGGCGCCGAGGTCGCCGAGGATCATGGTGCAGAACGGGCCGGAGAGGACGCGGGTGAGGTCGACGACGCGGATCCCGGCGAGCGGCTGCTGCATAGCCTAGCCGACCGCGGTGGCGACCGCCTCGGCCGAGTGGCGGGTCAGCCGCGGGCCGGCCTTCATGACCTGGCCCGGCAAGGTGCGGCCGATCACCCTTTCGACGCGTCGGGAGACGGCAATAAGCGCTTCGAGGTCGATGCCGGTCTCGTAGCCGCTCTCATGCAGAAGGTAGACCAGGTCCTCCGTGCAGATATTGCCCGTGGCGCCGGCTGCGAAGGGGCAGCCGCCAAGGCCGGCAATCGAGGCGTCGAATCGGGTGACGCCTTCCGCCAGTCCGACCAGGACATTGGCCAGCCCGACGCCGCGGGTATTGTGGAAGTGCAGCGACAGGTCGAGCTCCGGCGCGCCGTCGCGTAGTGCCCGCACGGCCGCGCGCACTGTAGGAGGCGTCGCCATCCCCGTGGTGTCGCCAAGGCCGATACGGCGAATGCCCAGGTCGCGGTAGGCGCTCGCGACTCGCACAAGCGCCGCGGTCGGAACATCTCCCTCAAACGGGCACCCGAAGCTCGTCGCAATTGCCCCTACCAATTCTATGCCAGCGCGTTCCGCGATCCGCGCCACCTCCCGAAAGCCTTCCAACGAGTCCGCCACGCTGCGGTTCACGTTCTTCCGATTGTGCGTTTCCGATGCCGAACAGAAGACGACCATGGCGTCGACCCCTGCCTGGGCTGCCCGCTCGGCGCCGCGCACATTCGGAACGAGAGCCATCAGATAGGCCCCCTTCGTCCGATCCACGCCGGCGATCACCTCGGCCGCGTCCGCAAGCTGCGGAACGGCGCGCGGCGACACGAACGACGTGACCTCCAGTTCCCGCACGCCGGCCTCGATCAGGCCGTTGACGATGGCGATCTTCTCCTCCGTCGGAATAAAAGTCCGCTCGATCTGAAACCCGTCGCGCGGACCGACCTCGACCACTTCGACGAAGCGGTCGCGTTTGCCGTTCGAAGGCTTGATTGGAGCCCGTTGCATGCCGTGTCTCCTGCCTGACCGGTTGGGGTTCTGCGTGCTTGACCATGTCCGGCCCAGATGGTCAACTTTCGCCTCACGACCCGTCGCCATCATCAATATGGGAGGAAACCATGAGATTCGCAGGCCTCGCACGCCTCGCTGCCGCCGCGGCGCTCACGCTGCCGCTGGCAGCCTTCACGCCGCAGAACGTCGAGTGCATCGCCCCCGCCAATCCCGGCGGCGGCTGGGATTTCACCTGCCGGACAGTCGGAAAGCTGCTCGCCGATACGGGGCTCGTGGACTCCCAGGTTCAGGTCACCAACATGGCCGGCGCAGTGGGCGCCGTGGCTTACGCGAATGTGGCCTCAAAGCGGGCCGACGATCCGAACGTGCTCGTCGCCACCTCGACCGTCGGCATCACCCAGATCGCACAGGGCAAATACCCGGCCGACACCGACGCGATGCGCTGGGTCGGCATGCTCGGGGCGGATGTCGGCGTGGTGCTCGTGCCGAAGGACTCCAAATACAACACGCTGGGCGACCTGATGGCCGATCTGAAGGCCAACCCGACCGGACTCGTGCCGGCCGGCTCGTCCGGCATCGGCGGCTGGGATCACCTCCGTCTGCTTCTGCTCGCCAAGGCGGCCGGCGTGCCGGGCGACCAGCTGAAATCGATCAAATGGGTTGAGTTCGACGGCGGCGGCGATGCGGTCACGCAGCTGATGGGCGGCCATGTCGGCGTCGTCGTAACCGACATCGGCGAGATCGGGGGCTTCATCCAATCCGGCGACGCGAAACCGCTTGCGGTCATGTCGCAGGAGCGCCTCGAGGCCTATCCGGACATCGCGACAGCGAAGGAACAGGGGCTCGATGTCGAGGGCTACAACTGGCGTGGCTTCTACATGGGCGGCAAGGTCGACGACGAGGCCTATAACGGATGGGTCGATATCCTGAGCAAGCTCTACCAATCGCCGGAATGGCAGAAGGAAGCGAAGGCGGCCGGCCTGACCGCCATCTGGCGGGGCGGCGAGGACTTCGAAGCCTTCGTCGAGCAATCCAAGAACGAGATGGCGGAGGTTTCACGGGCGATCGGCGTTATTCAGTGACACGCGGCCTGAGCGACCGGATCGCGGGCGCCATCCTGCTGGTGCTCGCGATCGCTTACGGGCTCGCCGCCTCGAACTTCCAGGTGAACTTCGGCGACCCGGTCGGCCCGGCGGCATTTCCCCGGCTGATCGCCGTGCCTATGGCGGTCTTTGCGCTCGCCCTGGTCGTCCGGCCGGATGCGAACCCTGTCTGGCGAGCTTCGGCGGGGATGCGGCAGATCCTGACCGTCGCGGTTCTCTTTGCCTATCCTTTCGTAATCGAGGCCTTCGGATTTCCGCTCTCGACGGCTATCGGCGCGGCGCTTCTCGCCCGGCTTCTCGGGGCGCCTTGGGGCGCTGCGGCAATCACGGGCCTCGCGCTCGGTTTCGGGCTCTTCGTGGTCTTCGACACGCTGCTCGGTTTGCCGCTGCCCTTCGCGCCTGATTTCTCCGGTTGAACGTAGCGGACAGGGTGGGGCTGGCGACGTGGAGACCCTCGGATTTCTGGCGCAGGGCTTCGCCGTCGCTTTCACGCCGCTCAACATCGCGCTTGCCGTGTTCGGCTGTTTCGTCGGGACGATCATCGGCGCGCTGCCGGGGATCGGCCCGGTCAACGGAGTCGCCATCCTCATCCCGCTGGCCTTCTCGCTGCAGCTCGACCCGGCTTCCGCCCTGATCCTGCTCAGCTGCGTCTATTACGGCTGCATGTACGGCGGGCGGATCTCGTCCATCATGCTGAACATCCCCGGCGACGAGCCTGCGGTGATGACCTGCCTCGACGGCTACCCGATGGCGCAGCAGGGCAAGGCCGCCGAGGCGCTGGCGATCTCCGCCTGGTCGTCCTTTGTCGGCTCGCTGCTGGCCACGATCGGATTGATGCTGTTCGCCCCGCTGCTGGTCCGGGTGGCCATCCATTTCGGCCCCGCGGAGTACTTCGCCCTCTATGTCCTCGCCTTCGCCACGATCGGCGGCATCAGCGGCGGCAACCCGGCGAAATCGCTGCTCGCGGCAGCCGTCGGCCTGGCCCTCGGGACCGTCGGGCTCGACCCGCAGAGCGGGGTGCCGCGCTACACGCTCGGCATGTTCGAGCTCTACGACGGCTTCAACCCGATCGTGGCCATCGTCGGCCTGTTTGCCATCTCCGAGGTCCTGCTGTTGCTCGAGCAGGATCACGCGGAAGTCAAAGCCCGCACGATCGTCGTCAACAAGGCTTTCGTGAGCATGCGCGAGGTGCTGGCGACCACCGGCGCGACGCTGCGCGGCTCGGTGCTCGGCTTCATTGCCGGCGTGCTGCCCGGCGCAGGAGCATCGCTCGGCGCGTTCTTGGCCTACACCTTCGAGAAGCGCTACTCCGACCGCAACGGCACCTTCGGCTTCGGCGACCCGCGGGGCGTGGCCGCGCCGGAGGCCGGCAACAACGCCGCGGCTGGCGGCGCGCTCGTCCCGATGCTCAGCCTCGGCGTGCCCGGGTCCGGCACCACCGCCGTGCTGCTCGCGCTCCTGATCTCGCTCAACATCACGCCGGGGCCGCTCCTCTTCCAGAACGAGCCCGACATCGTCTGGGGCCTGATCGCCTCGCTGTTCTTCGCGAACTTCGTGCTCCTGGCGATGAATCTGCCCATGGTGGGCCTGTTCACCCGGATGCTCGCTATGCCACTCTGGGCGTTGATGCCGTTCGTGGTGATGATCAGCTTCGTCGGCATCTATTCCATCAACCACTCGCCGTTCGATCTTCTGGTCATGCTGGGCTTCGGCCTGTTCGGCTATGCCCTTCGCAAGCTCGATATCCCGCTGGTGCCTATCGTGCTCGGGCTCTTGCTCGGCCGGGCGATGGAGAACAGCTTCCGCCGGGCCCTCTCGATCTCCGGCGGAGATTACGGGATCCTCTTGGGGAGCGGGATCTCGATCACGCTCTACCTGATGACCGCGGCCCTGCTCCTCACCGCGCTCTACCTGGCTGTGCGCAAGCGGCGCGCAATGCCCGAGCCGCTCCCGACCGATGCGTCGGACTGACGGCGCCCTGAAACGCAGACGAGATCGATAAACTGCCGGGGGGCTTGTGAGCGGCCCGGCCATGCGCAAGAGTCCGCGCTCCGGCAGAGTGCCGTTTCCCTCGAGGAGTTAGAGATGAGAGCGCGTCTTTTCACCATTGCCGCGGCCATCGGCGGCCTGATCACCGGGAACGCGGCGGTTGCGCAGACTTCCATCACGATCGGCATGTCCGGCTGGACCGGCTTCGCCCCGCTGACGCTCGCCAAGGGGGCCGGCATCTTCGAGAAGAACGGCGTTGACGTCGAGATCAAGAAGATCCCGCAGAAGGACCGGCACCTCGCGATCGCCTCCGGCGACATCCAGTGCGCCGCGACCACGGTCGAAACGTTCTTGATCTGGAACGCCAACGGCGTGCCGATCAAGCAAGTGGTGCAGCTCGATGTGTCGTATGGCGCGGACGGCATGGCGGTGCGCAACGAGATCAACTCGATCGCCGAGCTGAAGGGGAAGACGATCGCCGCCTCCGCCCCGGGCACGTCGCCTTATTTCGTGCTTGCATGGATGCTGCGCGAGAACGGGCTGAAGCTCGACGACGTGACGATCGCCAATCTGGAACCCGCCGCCGCGGCGCAGGCCTTCGTTGCCGGGCAGAACGATGCCGCGATGACCTACGAGCCGTATCTTTCGACCGTCCGCGACAACCCAGAGGCCGGCAAGATCATCGCCACCACGCTCGATTACCCCGTGGTCACCGACGCGTTTGGCTGCACGCCGGAATTCATCGAAAAAGAACCCCGAAGCCGTGCAGGCCATGGTCAAAAGCTATTACGAGGCGCTGCAGATGATCGAGACCGATCAGGCCAAAGCTTTTGAGATCATGGGCGCCGACGTGAAGCAGAGCGCGGAAGACTTCGGCAAGTCGGCCGCATATCTGCGCTGGCAGGGGCCGGAGGAGAACCAGGCGTTCTTCAACGGCGGCATTCAGGACTTTTCCGCCAAGGCGGGCGAACTCCTGATGGAGATCGGCATCATCGAGCAGATGCCCAAGATCGAGGACGTGATCGACACACGCTTCATCGAAGCGAAATAGACTGGCCGCCAGCGGCCCGCGGATCCGCTCCCGCATGAAGCCGCTGGCACCCGTCGGCCAACCCGCACGGATCGGGCTTGGGGTAACGTTCTTCATCCTTTTTGTCGCCCTCTGGGCGTTGGCGACCTTCGGCGGCTTCGTTTCCCGCACCTTCCTTGCCGACCCGCTGACCATGGTGCGCGAGGGCTGGAGCCTCATCTTCGAGTTCGGCTTCCTCTACGATATCGGCATGGCGATCTGGCGCGTCCTCGGCGGCTTCGTGCTCGCGGCGGCGCTCGCCGTCCCGCTCGGCATCGCCATGGGGGCTTGGAAGCCGATCGAGGCCCTTTTCGAGCCGTTCGTCTCCTTTGCCCGCTATCTGCCGGCCTCGGCGTTCATCCCGCTCCTCATCCTTTGGGCGGGCATCGGGGAGCTGCAGAAGCTCTTGGTGATCTTCATCGGCTCGTTCTTCCAGATTGTCCTGATGGTCGCGGTGGCGGTCGGCTCGACGCGGCGCGACATGGTGGAAGCGGCCTACACGTTGGGCGCTTCGGACCTCGGCATCGTCCGCCGCGTGCTGATGCCGGCGAGCGCCCCGCAAATTGCCGAGATCCTGCGGCTCGTGCTCGGCTGGGCCTGGACCTACGTGATCGTTGCCGAGCTGATCGGATCGTCGTCCGGCATCGGCAACATGATCATCAACAGCCAGGCGCTGCTCAACACCGGGCAGATCATCTTCGGCATCATCGTGATCGGCATTATCGGCCTGGTCAGCGATTTCCTGTTCAAGGCGGTCAATCAGCGGGTCTTTGCCTGGAGCTTCGCTTGACGGCGTCCGGCCTGACGGTAACTCGATGTCGCTGACCAAGCTGCGGACCGAAGCGGTATCCCGAAGCTTTCCCGGCGCCCGCCGCAGCGCGCCGACCCGGGCCTTGGCGCCCATCTCCGTCGACGTGGCGGAGAACGATTTCATCACCATCCTCGGCCCGTCAGGGTGCGGAAAATCCACGCTGCTCAGGATCATCGCCGGACTGGATCGGCCATCGACCGGCCGCGTGCTGCTCGACGGCCGGGAGATCACCCGGCCTGGGCCGGATCGCGGCATGGTGTTCCAGTCCTACACGCTGTTCCCCTGGCTCAACGTGCAGGACAACATCGGCTTCGGCCTGCGGGAAAAGGGGATGGCGAAACGCGAACGCGACCGGATCGCGGCGGCCTATATCGACAAGGTCGGCCTCCGCGGTTTCGAGAAGCACTACCCGAAGATGCTGTCGGGCGGCATGCAGCAGCGCACGGCGATTGCCCGGGCACTCGCCAACGATCCGGCGATCCTGCTCCTCGACGAGCCGTTTGGCGCGCTCGACAACCAGACGCGGAGCCTCATGCAGGAGCTGCTGCTTGGAATCTGGGAGGCGGAGCAGAAGACCGTGCTGTTCGTCACCCATGACATCGAGGAAGCGATCTTTCTGGCCAACCGGGTCGTGGTGATGACGGCGCGGCCGGGCCGCATCAAGGCTGACGTGCCGATCCACCTCCCGCACCCTCGCCGCTACACCGTCAAAACGAGCCCTGAATTCTCCGCGCTCAAGGCGCAGCTGACGGAAGAAATCCGCGCGGAAGTGCTGGGGGGCGACGGAGCGGCGCACTGATGTGCTCGGTCCGTAAAGGGCTTGACCGGATCGCCTAGTGTCGCAGTCTGCGCTAGACCGGCTCGAGCGTTCCGGCCAAGAGAGCGACATGGCAACAATCAGCGAAAACATCGCAACTTTTCCAGATCGGTTGGCGCCCGTCGCGCTCCGCTCATCCGGGCCGCTCCGCGCCGTCGAGATCGTCTCGGCCGTTCTCCTCACGCTGATCATCGGCCTGTTGTTGATGGGCGTGATCTCGCGCTACGTGTTTTCCATCCCGGTCGTTTGGATCGATGAAGCGGCTTCCATCTGCTTCCTGTGGCTCGCCATGCTCGGCGCCGGGATCGCGCTCCACCGCAACGAGCATCTCCGGCTGACGCTGCTCCTGAACTTGTTCCCCGACCGGGTCCGGCACTTCTTGCAGACTTTTGGGCTCCTGCTCGTGGCGACTTTCCTTGCGGTGATGCTCCGGCCAGCCGTCGAATTCGTGACGGAGGAATGGATCGTCACGTCCGCGGCGCTCCACATTCCGATGAGTTTTCGGACTGCGGCCTTGCCGGTCGGCATCGCGCTCATGCTGGCCATCGTCCTGCGCCAGGTGTTCCAAACGTCCAGCTTGCCCGAGGCGATCGGGGCGGCGGCATTGATGGCTTCGGTCCTGGCTGTCTTCTGGCTCTTGTCGCCGGCTTTGATGACTTTGGGCCACGCCAACATCCTTATCTTCCTGGTCGGCCTGGTCGCAGCGCTTCTGGTGCTCGGCGTGCCCATCGCCTTCTGCTTCGGCCTCGGCACGCTCGCCTTCCTGTCGTTCTCCACGACCGTGCCGATCTTCGTGATGATCGGCCGGATCGACGAGGGCATGTCGAGCCTCATCCTCCTCTCGGTGCCGATCTTCGTGCTGCTCGGCTGCATCCTCGACGCGACTGGGATGGGCAAGGCAATCGTCGATTTCGTCGCCTCCCTCGTGGGTCATGTCAGGGCCGGCATGTCCTACGTTCTGCTCGGCTCGCTGTTCCTGGTGTCCGGCATCTCCGGCTCCAAGGTCTCCGACATGGCCACCGTCGCGCCGGCGCTCTTTCCCGAGATGAAGCGCCGCGGTCACACGCCCAGGGAGATGACCGCGCTTCTCGCGACTGGCGCCGCGATGGCCGACACGGTGCCGCCAAGCATCGTGCTGATCGTGTTGGGCTCGGTGGCCGGCGTGTCCATCGCGGGGCTGTTCACCTCGGGGTTCGTGATCGCGATGGTGCTCCTCCTGGTGCTGGCGATTCTCGCCCGCTGGAAGGCCCACGGCGAGCGCACCGGGGCGATCCGCCGGGCCCCGGTCGCGGTCATCGGGAAGACGCTGCTGATCGCCGCGCCGGCGCTGGTGCTGCCGTTCCTGATCCGCGGCGCCGTCGGGGGCGGAGTGGCCACGGCGACCGAGGTCTCCACCATCGCGGTGCTTTACGCCACGGTGATCGGCGCGGTCCTTTATGGCGGGCTGGGCTGGCGAAAAATATACGCGATGCTGGTGGAAACCGCCGCGCTCTCCGGCGCGATCCTGCTCATCCTCGGGACCGCCTCGGCGATGGCCTGGGCGCTCACCCAGACCGGCTTCGCCTTTCAGCTTGCTACCTACATCACCGAGCTGCCAGGCGGCTGGTTCACCTATATGCTGGTGACCATCGGCGTCTTCATGGTGCTTGGCTGCGTTCTGGAAGGCCTGCCGGCGCTTGTGCTCATGGCGCCGATTATGTTCCCGATCGCAACCAATCTCGGCATCAACAACATCCATTATTCGATGGTGGTGGTGACCGCGATGAATATCGGCCTGATGGCGCCGCCCATCGGCATCGGGTTCTACATTGCCTGCAAGATCGGCGATGTCTCGCCGGACGAGGTGATGAGCGCCATGTGGCCGTATATCGGCGCGCTGTTTGTCGGCCTCATCATCATCGCCGCCGTTCCGGCGCTGTCGACTGCGTTTCTATAGCGCGGCGCACGGCGCTCGCCTGTGCTAAGTCGGAGGCTTGGAGCCTAAATCAGAACCTTGGAGGACGCCCAATGACCATCTCTCGCCGTTCCATGATGATCGGAACCGCCGCCTCGGCCGCGCTGATCGGCACCAGCTTTAAGGCCGGCGCGCAGACTGCCGAGTTCAATTACAAATACGCCAACAACCTGCCCCCGGCTCACCCGATGAACACGCGGGCCAATGAGGCTGTGAACAAGATCCGCGAGGAAACGAACGGCCGCGTTTCGATCCAGGTCTTCCCGGCGAGCCAACTCGGCTCCGATACCGACATGCTGAGCCAGGTGCGTTCGGGCGGCGTCGAATTCTTCACGCTCTCGCCGCTGATCCTTTCCACCCTGGTGCCCAAAGCCTCCATCTCAGGCATCGGCTTCGCTTTCCCGAACTACGAGGCGGTGTGGCCCGCCATGGACGGGGAACTCGGCGTCTTTGTCCGCAACGAGATCGCCGGCTTCAACCTGGTCGCCATGGACAAGATCTGGGACAACGGCTTCCGCCAGATTACCAGTGCGACCAAGCCGATCCAGACCCCCGCCGATCTGGAAGGCTTCAAGATCCGCGTTCCGGTCAGCCCGCTCTGGACGTCCATGTTCTCCGCATTCGGTTCGGCGCCGGCCAGCATCAACTTCGTCGAAGTCTACTCCGCGCTGCAGACCGGCATCGTGGACGGCCAGGAGAACCCGCTCGCCATCATCTCGACGGCGAAACTCTACGAGGTCCAGAAATTCTGCTCAATGACCAACCACATGTGGGACGGCTTCTGGTTCCTGGCGAACAAGCGCGCCTGGGAGCGGCTGCCGGAGGATCTGCGGGAGATCGTCGCGCGCAACATCAACGCGGCCGGCATGGCGGAGCGCGAGGATGTCGCGGCACTGAACGCGACGCTGAAGGACGAACTGACGGCCAAGGGCATGACCTTCAGTGAGCCGGATCCGGCTCCTTTCCGCGATAAGCTGCGCCAGGCCGGTTTCTACAGCGAGTGGAAAACCACCTTCGGCGACGAGGCCTGGGCTATCCTGGAGAAGGCAGTCGGCACGACTCTGACCTGATGCGCTCCCATGAGCCGGGGTGGCCCTGGCCATCCCTGATCATGGGCGGCGTGGCGCTAGCCGATTGCGTGTCCATCCTGGAGCACGCCCATTGAGGGCAGCGCATCCGCGCGGCGGAATCGCACCCGTCTCCACGCGGGTGATGAACCTTGCGCATTTCCTCTCCCAAGCGGGGCGCCGGCACGCGGACTCCGTCGCCCTCGTTTGGGGCGAGCGGACCTGGACCTGGGCGGAGCTTGAGGCGCGCGTCGATGCGATGGCCTCCGCCCTGAAAGGCGAGTTCGGCGTCGAGAAGGGCGACCGTATCCTGGTGCAGTCACAGAACTGCAACCAGATGCTTGAATCCATGTTCGCCTGCTTCCGCATCGGCGCGGTGTGGGTCCCGGCGAACTTTCGGCAAACGCCGGGCGAGGTCGCCTATCTCGCGAAGGCGAGCGGCGCCCGCGGCATGATCTGCAA
>JACCSN010000789.1 GCA_013812985.1 Hyphomicrobiales bacterium
GTCACATAGGCATCGGCCGGCTCGGAGACGATCTCTTCCGGAGTTCCGATCTGGACGATCGATCCGTCCTTCATGATCGCGACGCGGTCGGCAAGCCGGATCGCCTCGTCGAAGTCATGCGTGATGAAGATGATGGTCTTGTGCAGCAGACGCTGGAGACGAAGAAATTCGTCCTGCATCTCCCGGCGGATGAGCGGATCAAGCGCTGAAAAAGGCTCGTCAAGGAGCCAGAGATCAGGCTCGACCGCCAGCGAACGGGCGATGCCGACCCGCTGCTGCTGTCCCCCGGAGAGTTCATTGGGAAAGTAGGTCTCGCGACCCTGCAGGCCGACCAGGCGCAGCAACTCGCTTGCCTTGGCGTCGCGGGCGGCTCGCGCAACGCCTTGAAGCTCCAGGGGAAAGCTCACGTTTTCGGCAGCGGTGCGGTGAGGGAGCAAGCCGAAGTTCTGGAACACCATGCCGATCTTGCGGCGGCGCAACTCCGTCAGCTTTCGCATGCTGGCTCGGGTAATATCCTCGCCGTCGAAGCAGATGCTGCCGGCGGTCGGATCGACGAGTCGAGACAGGCAGCGTACAAGCGTCGACTTGCCGGACCCCGACAGGCCCATGACGACCAGGATCTCACCGGTGATGACGGAGAACGTTACGTCGCGCACCGCGCCGACGTAACCTTCCGCTCGAAACGCCTGCAATTCAGGCTGCGGCCCGTGCCGCTGCAGGAAGTCCGCAGGATTCGGCCCATAAATCTTCCAGATGCGATCGCAGGAAATTTTCACTGGAGTTCGCATCAAGGCCCTCGGTGGACTGCGTTCAAGGCAGTTTGGCGGGCCGTGCATTGCGCGGCCCGCATCCCGTTACTGCAGCCACGAACTCCAAACAGCTTCGTTTTCGGCGATCCATTTCTGTGCCGCTTCCTCAGCAGTTGATCCGTCCACGTCCACCATCGCCGCGGCGGCCGCCAATTGCGCGTTGGTGAAGTTGACTTTCTTCAGAACGGCAGCCGCTTCCGGCCATTTCTCTTGCAGGCCAGACCAGGCGGCCTTCTTCAGATAGCCGCTGGCCGGAGCGCCGCAATCGTAAACTGCGTCAGTGTTCTGCCCCCAAGCCGGGTCGGTCAGGCAGGCGGCCTCGTAGGTCGGAAACTCGACGAATTCGCCCTCGAACTTGGCCTCGACGAAATTCGGGGTCCAGTTGAACAACACGATCGGCTCCTTGCGGTCGTAAGCGGCCTGAAGCTCCGCCCACAAGGTCGCTGCCTGGCCCGCCGGAACCTCCTGGTAGTTCATGTTCAGGGCCTGGATACGTTCGCTGTAGTGCTTGCCCCAGTCCGCGGGCGGCCCGACGAACCGGCCCTTCGGCGAAGTCTCGGCGGTGGCGAACTTGTCCGCGCAGGCGTCGAGCGCCTTGTAATCAGGAAGGCCCGGGCACACGTCCTTCACATAAAGGGGATACCACCATTCCTCTCGGGTGACCGCGTCGTGGGCTCCGTAGTCGCTCGCGCCGCCTGAAGCGAGGGCTGCCTCGAACGCCGTCGCCTGCGAGCCTTCCCAGACTTCGATCTGGAAGTGCAGATCACCATCCGCCATCGCCTGATATTGAAGCTGGGTGTCGGACGGAGCATATTCGACGGTATAGCCTTTTTTTTCCAGCAATTGGCCGACAATGTTTGCGGTGACGAGCTGGCTGCTCCAATTATTGACGATAACCTTGATCGGATCGTCCGATTCCGGGGCAGCGGCATAAGCGCCGCAACTCATCGCCAACAGAGCGGCTGATCCTAATATGACACCGATGTAGCCTTGCGTTCTCATGGTCTGCACCTCCGATTGCCAATGGCAGCTTTGGTTTAGTTCACACGTGAACGACCCGATCCAGACATGAACCCTTGCAGTTTGCAGCTAAGTCGAGCCGTAGCCTCATGATGCGATGAGGGTCGTTCACCGCGACCATAGCGGGATCGAAGACCGGCTCCAGAGAATTCGCATGAGGGCCCATGCGGAGGGGCATAAGCGCAGTCTCTTCGGCCCTAGACTTTCACCCGCAACATGTCGGGGTCGTAGAGCGGCTTCAGGAAAGAAGCCGTGGGAACCCGCTCGGTAGCCACTTCCAGCTCGTAGGAGCCAGACATCACGATTTCGGCATCCACGCCGTTTTCCGCGTCGCGCACGTAGCCGAAGCCGATGTTCTTGCCGATCGTGTAGCCCCAGCCCGCGCTCGACAGCCATCCCACCCGTTTGCCGTCGCGGTAGATCGTTTCGCGACCCAGCAGTACGATTTGGGGATCGTCGATGGTGAAGCCGGCTATCAGCCGCGGCAGCTTCCGCCGGCAGGCTTCCTCGATCGCCTCACGTCCGATGAACGGGATGTTTTTCTTCAGTTTCACGGCCCAGCCGAGCCCCGCCATCAAGGGGTTGTGGTCGGGGCCGATGTCGGCGCCCCAGGCGCGGTACCCCTTTTCGAGCCGCAGCGATTCGATGGCCCGGTATCCGGCATTGGCGATCCCGTGAGCGCGTCCCGTCTCCATCAGCTTCTCGTAAACGGTAACGGCGAATTCCACCGGGATGTGCAGCTCCCAGCCGAGCTCGCCAACATAGGTGACGCGCAGCGCCAGGACGGGCGCGCCGGCGACGGCAATTCTCCGCGCGGTCCCGAACGGAAATCCATCGTTCGAAACGTCATCGTGGGTGAGGGCGGATAGAACGTCGCGAGCGCGAGGGCCCATGAGCGAGAGGACCGCGTTCTGTGAGGTCACATCGATCAAGTGCGCGTCCAGTCCTTTCGGGATATTGCGCCTGATCCAGTCGAAATCATGCGTCGCGAAACCCGTACCGGTCACGATGTAGTAGCTGTCCTCAGCGAGCCGGGCGACGGTCAGGTCGCATTCGATGCCGCCGCGTGCGTTCAGCATCTGGGTATAGGTGAGCGCGCCCGGCGCGTTGCTGACGTCGTTGGCGCAGATCCAGGACAGCGCCGCTTCGGCGTCACGCCCCACCATCAGGAACTTGGCGAAGGATGATTGGTCAAAAATAACGACGCGCTCGCGTGCTGCCTGGTGCTCCCGGCCGACCGCCGCGAACCAGTTCTGGCGGCCGTAGGAATAGATGTCCCGCGCCTCCTCGCCTGCCGCCCGATCGGCGAACCAGTTGGGCCGCTCCCAGCCGAGTTTTTCGCCGAAGACGGCGCCCTGCGCCTTCAAGCCATCGTAAAGCGGGGAGCGGCGCAGCGGGCGCCCTGATTGGTGCTCCTCCAACGGCCACGCCATCGTGTAATGCTTACCGTAGGCCTCCAGCGTCCGCGTCCTGATCCAGTCGACGTCGAAATGGTTGCGGCCGAAGCGACGAATATCCACCGGCCAGAGGTCGTACGGCGGCTCCCCCTTGGCGACCCATTCCGCCAAAGCCATCCCGGCTCCGCCGCCCGAGGCGATGCCAAAGGCGTTGAAGCCTGCGCCTACGAAGATCCCAGACACTTCCGGTGCTTCGCCCAGAATGAAGTTTCCGTCCGGCGTAAAGCTCTCGGGGCCGTTGAGGAGCTGCTTGACGCCGGCATCCTGAAGCGCCGGCACGCGCGGCAGCGCTAGTTCGAGGATCGGCGTGAAATGGTCCCAGTCGGGCTGAAGCAGCTGGAACTCGAAGCCGTCAGGGATGCCGTCTAGCGCCCAGGGGATAGGGTTCGGCTCGTAGCCGCCCAGCGCAAGCCCACCAACTTCCTCCTTGTAATAGGTCAGCCGGTCGGGATCGCGCAAAGTGGGCAGGTCCGGGGTCACGCCCGGGATTGCCTCCGTGATGATGTACTGGTGCTGGACAGACACGAGCGGCACGTTGACGCCCGCCATGCGGCCGATCTCGCGCGACC
>JACCSN010000795.1 GCA_013812985.1 Hyphomicrobiales bacterium
CTTCTTGGCCGCGCCAAGGATCATAGCTTCTAGCTCAGCTCCTGTCTTCGTCGGCTTCAATGTCAAGCCTTTCAATCTGCGGACCTGTTGCGGACATGAATTTCAAGCTCCGTGTCCGCTCGCCCGTTCGGCTCTTAAGTTGTTGCAGCGCGGAGGGTTTTTGGTGAGCCCTGTGGGGATCGAACCCACGACCTACTGATTAAAAGTCAGCCGCTCTACCGCTGAGCTAAGGGCTCGTCGCGGCGGAACCTATGGAAGAGCCGGTCCAGGGTCAAGCTTGGCCGGCGATCGCGTTGCAGAGCGCGACGAGCGCTTGGGTGAGGTCGCTATCCGGCTCGGCCAGCGGCGCCGGCGCGGTGAAATGGTTCAGGCCGGGCAAGGTCTCCACGTGCATCCGCGCCCCAACTTCGGCCCAACGCTCGGCGAGGGACCGGCTCTGGCGAAAATATTCCGGCGATTCCGTCTCGCCCACCCAGCATTCGACCGTCACCCCCGCCGGCACGGGCCAGAAAGCCGGGCTCGCGGCGCGCGCCGTCGCCTCGTCGAGCCGGAGCGACTCGTTGATGGAGGTCTTGATGAGCGGCGCGAGATCGAAGAGGCCCGAAACAGCTACGGCTTGACGCACGAGGTTCTCCGGCGCGTCCGGTGCGATCGCCCGCCAGTCCGTCGCCGCCATCGCCGCCGCGAGATGGCCGCCGGCGGAATGGCCGCAGGCCACGAGCGGCCGACCGAACCGGCGGTGGAGTTGCAGGCACGCGGCTTGCAGGTCGGCGATCACATCGGGCACCGTCACCTCGGGGCAGAGCCGGTAGCCCGGCATCGCCACGACGAGCCCATGCCGGTTCGCGCCCGCCGCCAGATGGCTGAACAGGCGGGGTTCCAGGCTGCGCCAGTAGCCGCCGTGGATGAACACCACGACAGGGCGGCTCGCCTCCCCTTTATCCGGGTGAAAGATGTCGAGAAACTGCCGCGGATGCGGGCCATAGGAGCGGCCGAGCTCGGAGCGATCACTTCGCGCCTCCCGGTAGGCCGCCGCGTCGCGCTCCCAGCCCGCCATGATCTCCGGATATTCCGGCACCCGCGCCCGGTTGTTGTATTCCGTTTCCCAGTCGATGTCCGGCGCGACGCTCACAAGCTTCTCTCCTTCCGAGGCAGGCCGAGGTTGCGTCCCGCGGTCGCCAGAATGACACCTGGCAGGATCAGCGCCAAGCCGACCGCATGATGGACGGCAAAGGTTTCGCCGAGCAGGACGACGGCGAGCAGGATTCCGTACGGCGTCGCCAGATAGGAAATCATCGCCATCGCGCCAGGGCCGAAACGGCGGATGCCGTATTGGTAGCCTGAGAAGGCGCCGACGGAGGGGATCAGGGCCACGCCGGCCACCGCCAGCCACCCCGCGGGGCTTCGCGGCAGCGCCGGGCCGCGCCAAGCTTCCCACAGCATCATGGGCAGGAGCATAAGGGCGCCCATGAGCATGATCGCGGCGAAGAGCGGCAAGCCGGGCAGCGCGGACAGGCCCGGACGCTTCAAGAGCACGGAATAGATCGACCAGGACAGCGCGCCGATGCCGATGAGCAGGTCGCCGGAATTCATCGAAACGCCGGCGAACCCTTCCGCTCCGAGCGCCACGATCGCGACGCCGGTGAAGGCGAGCGCCGTTCCGATAAGCTCCCTCGGCCCGATCGGCCGGCCGCGGAAGAGCCATTCCAGGATGAGGATCATCACATTGGCGGAGGTGTAGATCAGCGTCGCATTGGTGGCGGTGGTCGTCTCAAGCGCCGTGTAGACTAAGCCGCCGCAAATCCACATGCCGAGAAAGGCCAGCGTGGCGATCAGGCCGCCCTGGGCGACGAGCGCGTCGCGGTTTTCGCGCAACGCCGGGACGGCGAAGGGCAGCAGGATCAGGAGGGCGCCCGACCAGCGGAGGAACGCGAGCGTCCAGGGCGCCACCTCCGCCGTGACGGCGCGCCCGATCACCACATTGGTGGAGAAGAACAGCGGCACCAGCGCCACCAGAGCGATGTCGCGCGTGCGCGAGGCGGGGTTCATGGGCGGATCAGGTTTCCTCAAGCACGCCTTTGCGGTAACGCACCGGCGGGCGCCCCGGCAAGCCGCCGAATCGAGCCGGCTCAAGCGCCTCTGACATGAATAGCCCTTGAGGGTCGGATGCACACATGTCTCGCCGTGGTCCTAGCCGCCGGGGAGGGCACGCGGATGCGCTCTCGCCTGCCCAAGGTTCTGCATCCCGTCGGCCAGCTTCCTCTCATCGCGCATGTGCTAAAGGCGCTGCAGGCCGCGGGCGTCGATCGCACCGCCGTGGTCGTCGGCCCGGGCCACGACGCCGTGGCCCGGCTCGTCTCAGCCACCACGCCGGATGCCACCATCCACGTCCAGGCCGAGCGCCGCGGCACCGCCCATGCTGTGCTGGCAGCGCGCCAGGCGTTGGAAGCCGATTTGGACGATGTCGTGGTCGTCTTCGGCGATACGCCGTTCATCTCGCCGGATACCGTCCGGCTGATGCGCGGAATGCTGATCGAAGGCGCCTCGATCGTCGTCGGCGGGATGGTTCCGGCCGACCCGCGCGGCTATGGCCGCCTCATTGTGGAAGGCGGCCAGCTCGTGGCGATCCGCGAGGACAGGGACGCCAGCGAGGCGGAACGGCTGATCCGGCTCTGCAACGGCGGCGCCATGGCGCTCGCAGGCGCGACAGCGCTGCGGATACTTGACGAGATCGGCCACGAGAATGCGCAAGGCGAATTCTACCTGACCGATGCGGTCGCCATCGCCAATCGTCGGGGCCTGAAAGTGACAGCCGTGGAGATCGCCGCCGCCGAGGTTTTCGGCATCAACGACCGCGCCCAGCTCGCCGAAGCCGAGCGGCTGTTTCAGCAGCGCAAGCGCGCCGAGGCGATGGCCGGCGGCGCCGGCCTTGTCGCGCCAGAAACGGTCTTCTTCGCTTTCGATACGCTTCTTGGCCAGGACGTCACGGTCGAGCCGAACGTCGTCTTCGGCCCCGGCGTCAAAATTGGCGACGGGGTCGCCATCCGCGCCTTCAGCCACATCGAGGGCGCCAGCGTCGCCGCAGGGGCGACCATCGGCCCGTTCGCCCGGCTCCGACCCGGCGCGGAGATTGGCGCGGGCGCTCATATAGGCAACTTCGTCGAGATCAAGCAGGCGAGCGTGGAGGAGGGGGCCAAGGTCAACCACCACACCTATATCGGCGACGCCCGAATCGGCGCGAAGGCCAATATCGGCGCGGGCACGATCACCTGCAATTACGACGGCGTGAAAAAGCACCGCACCGATATCGGCCAAAACGCCTTTATCGGCTCCAATTCCGCCCTGGTCGCTCCCGTCACGATTGGCGACGGCGCCTATGTCGCTTCCGGCAGCGTCATCACCGAAGACGTGGAGCGGGACGCGCTGGCGATCGGCCGAGGGCGGCAGGTGAACAAGCCCGGCCGGGCGGCGGAGCTGCGGGCGAGCCTGAAGGGCAGCTCCTCGCTTGCGGCCACGGCGTCCGTCCCTTTCCGTTAAGAACCTGGCCGCGTTTTGGTGATATCCTGAGACTGCTTTCAAGTATTCCGGCCGTTTCCGCGTTTGTTACGGGAGGGGTCGAGGAACTCTGCAAGGGAACGTCGAAAAATGTGCGGCATCGTTGGAATCCTGAGCCGTGAGCCGGTGGCTCCGCTGATCGTGGACGCGTTGAAGCGGCTGGAATATCGCGGCTACGATTCAGCGGGTGTCGCTACGCTGGAGGAGGGGCAGCTCACGCGCCGGCGCGCCGGCGGCAAGCTCGTCAATCTCGAGTCACGATTGAAGGCGGAACCGCTCGCCGGCACGGCAGGGATCGGCCACACGCGCTGGGCGACGCACGGCGCGCCGACGGAATCAAACGCGCATCCGCATGCCACCGAGC
>JACCSN010000844.1 GCA_013812985.1 Hyphomicrobiales bacterium
GAACAACCTCCCTGGGGAATGGTTCGAGGCCGGACATCCGGTCCAGCCCCACGAGGCTTTAGAAAAGGACGGAATGGGGGAGGAAATCAACCGTCCGGACGGATATTCGCGGCTTTGCAGGGCGCAAGCTGCCCCAGCCGGCTGTCATGACGCGGAGAGTTTCGCGCTTTTTTGCGCGGAAGCCGGCTTAGAGCCAGCCACGCCGTTTGAAATAGCCGTAGGGGATGATCGCGGCGACGACCATGGCGAGCAGCGCGAGCGGATAGCCGATCCGCCAATCGAGCTCCGGCATGACCTCGAAATTCATGCCGTAGATGCTGGCGATCAAGGTGGGCGGCATGATGAGGACGGACACTACCGACACGATCTTGATGATGGCGTTCTGCTCGATATTGATCAGCCCCAGCGTGGCGTCGAGCAGGAACACGGTGGTGCCGGCCACATAGGACGAGTGGTCCGTCAGCGAGCGGATATCGGCCGCCATCGTCTCGGTGTATTCGCGCAGGCCCGGGCGCCGGTCGCCGCATTCGGCGCCGAGGAAGTTTACCAGACGGCCGATGCTGACCAGGCTTTCGCGCACCTTGGAGTTCAGGTCGCCGTTGCGTCCGATCCGCCTGAGCACGGCTTTGAAATCCTTGCTCACGTCGTTGTCGTCCTCGGCCTGGAAGACGCCGCGCGAGACCGCGTCCATATCGACGCCGACTTTTTCCAGGATGTCGGCCGTGCGGTCGATCACCGCCTCCATCAAGGCGACGAAGATGCCGTCGGCGCTTTTCAGGTCGGTGTCGGCTTTGCCCGCCTGGCGGACGAAATTGCGGAACGCGCTCGGCTCCGAATAGCGCACCGTGACCAGGCGGCCATGCATGAGGATGAAGGTGACCGGATGGTTCTGCGGAGCAGGGGTGTCGGCGCCCAGCAGGATGCTCGCCGTCATGTAAAGGGCGTCGCTCTCCCGGTAGAGCCGCGACGATATCTCGATCTCGGCCATCTCCTCGCGGGTGGGGATCTCGATGCCGAGCAGCCGCTCGACATGGTCCTCCTCTTCGTCGGTCGGGTGCACAAGATCGATCCAGGCGATGTCGGCGGGCGGCTCGCCCGATCCCTCGACCGAGACCAGCCGATCATTCTGGAGCTGATAGAGTTGGAGCATCGGAGCGCGGCTAGCCGAAAGCCGTCACCGGCGCAATGGGAGGAGAAGCGCGCGCGGCGCGCGATCGTCCTCGACGGAGGCGGTCAGCCCCTATGCGCCAGTCGCGTGATGCTCGCGAATTTACCTGACGTGACCCTAACTGGTGCTGTTCACCCGTTGCAGGCACGTCCGGTTGATCTGCCTTTCCACGGCGTATTTGTCCGCCGCCTTCACTTCGTCGAGGCGAACGTCGAACTCCGCGTCGCCCCCTGCCAGGATGTATTGCTTCTTCTTCTGCGGCACAATCTCACCGATGCAGGCCGCCATGATAGCCCGCTGCTCCTTGGTCCATTTCGCCACCTCCGGGCGATCGGATTTCATGATCAGCCGAGTGAGGGTGGCCTGAAACTTGCTGTCGACGGACGCCGCCGAGGCCGGTGGGGCCAATAGGCCCGCGCAGGCGAATGCGCCGACCAAAGCAAGCATGCTCTTCCTGGATGTCATCTCTTGTCCCTTGATCGGTTTGCGATGCGACCCGCGCCCCCAACCCGAGTCGAACAAGGCTGCAGATGGAATCGAATCTGAGCGAAAAGACGGCGGTTCGAACAGGGCCGGACAGGGCAGGGGCGGGACGGCGGATCGGGGCCGAGGGGTTCGGGGGTGCACCGCAGCATGGGCCGCCGCGGCGAGAATGCTGAGCTGGTGATGACAAATTTGGATCAAACGGAAGCTGTGAGTTCCGATTCTCTTGAATGTAAGTCAAGGAGACCGATTAGGATTAACAATTCGAGTATTCCGCGATCAGGGTTTCTTAACAAAGATTTTCGGATTACGTTTCGCGAGCACTTCGAATGTTATACTAAACATCGAAGCAAAGGTGCGGAGCTAGAAAAAGAAAAAAGCTTTTCTAAGTAGTGTGGCTGCAGCGGTGGTTCTCGTGTTCACGCAGGTGGCGGTCGTTGAGGCCAAGCGCGGGGATCAAAGCGGACAGCGTTCGGAAGCATCGTCCAAGGGGCGTTCCGCCGAGGCGAGGGCGGCAAAGCGGGAGGCCAAGGCCGCCGATAAGGAAGCCAAGCGCGCGGAAAAGGCAGCGAAGAAGTCGGCGAAGACATCGGGGAAAGACGATCTCGAGGACGACGACGATCTTGAGGACATCGACGAAGACACCTCTGCCGACGAGGATGAAGACGACGACACGGACGACGAAGACGACGACGACGCCGACGAAGATGACGGCGACGAAGACGACGAAGACGGCGACGACGTTGATGATGATAACGGCGACGCCGACGATGATGACGGCGATGATGACGCCGACGACGGTGATGAAGGCGACGGTGATGAAGACGACGGCGAGGACGACGGCGATGATGACGCCGACGCCGATGATGGCGAGAGCGCCGGCGACAAAAAGGCGAGCGGCGGCAAAGGGCAGGGGCGTGGCCGCGGACGCGGGTGACTGATCCGCCCTCGAGGGACCGCCTTATAGGAGCCCCGCCGCTGGCGGGGCTTTTTTTGATCTGCGCTCCGGTATCGACAGGGTCCGGGCGTTCGCGAGGGCTACGCCGCCTTCCTTGGCTGGGCATGCACGCTGATCGTCAACGAAGGCGTCAACGGCGGCTTGCCAAAGCTGCCGACTTCCGGCGTGTTCGCGAGCGCCGCGGCGGTCGGCAAAGTCCTGCTCGAACCGTTCTTTGCGTCAGGCCGGGGACGTTGATGAGTTTGGTCGGAGCGGCAGGATTTGAACCTGCGACCCCCTGCTCCCGAAGCAGGTGCGCTACCAGGCTGCGCTACGCTCCGCCAAGAGGCGCGGTATATAGAGGTCGATCCCGTGCGCCGCAAGCGATTGCGGCCACGCATCGCTTCCTCCGTGACTTCGCTGCTGGAACACGCCGGTTTTTCGAGAAGGGTCTGCGTTGCCGGTTGGCGGAGAACGCGTTATAGCGAGCCCGCTTCCGGTCCTTGGGGCGTAGCCAAGCGGTAAGGCAGCGGTTTTTGGTACCGCCATCCCAGGTTCGAATCCTGGCGCCCCAGCCATCTGCGAACCGACTTGGGCGGCCCTGACGGGTGGTCGTCGCTGCTGCTTAAGTGTCCGCTGCGGGCTTCAAATTTGATAATCTGAAATCCTTCGGTCGCCCTTGCGGGCAGCCTGTAGACAGTCGCTGTTTTTTCACCCGACTTGACATCCCGCGCTCCGGGGTCCCCGGCGTGGCTCTTGCGGACGCGGTCCCGAGCCGAGGAAGGCGACACTCCGGTCAGCTTGGATGATACGCGCGCTCGTTCTCAACCGGGAAGCGGACACCCGAAACGGGCATTCCGATGAAACCGTATTACTCAGGTCCCAAACGCGGCCCCAAAGCATATCGCCTCACGAACGTGCGTCAGATACGGTGTCGGGGGTTGCGGCCGAACTGCACCGGGTGTTTGACAACGTTGCTTCGACGATGGTGCCGCAATCTGGGCCGAAGGGTATTACGAGCCGTAGTGGCCGATCCTGCCAGTGTTTCGTCACCACCGAAGGATTGCCGAAGATGCGAGTGTCGGCCCGCCTTGTGCGTTTTCGTCCAGTCGCCACCGTTTCGCCAGGATTGGACATCCACCCTTGCTCCGGCTAAGAGTCGTTGCGGTTTCGGCTGATCGTCGCCGAGCCCGTCTGATGTCAAGCCTAGCCCGCGTGCGGCGCCCCTGATGGCGCATAGCGAAAGACGGGTGGCGGTGGGGGTGTTCGTTTGTGCGACGTTCGTTGAGCAAGCCTGCGCGGCCAAGTTTCCGGCGTGTCGCC
>JACCSN010000845.1 GCA_013812985.1 Hyphomicrobiales bacterium
ATCACACCGTGGTCGAGCGGCTGGAGGATTGGGAGGCGGAGTATGTCCGAAGCGGCGGCCGGGTCGAGCGAAGAGGGCTGGATCACCTCCATCACGCCACCCACGAACCCCTTTCCGCCTTAGTCCAAAGCGCCTAGTGGCCCTGAGAGCAGAGCGAGGATCTAGGAGGAGCAGCGGATGCCCATCCTGAGCCTGATCACCTGGATCCCGCTTGCGGGAGCCGGGTTGATCCTAGTCGTTCCGAGGCAAAACGTCAGGCTAATGCAGAGCGTCGCGCTGGCCTGCACCACGCTCTCGCTCGTCCTCTCCTGCAGTCTCTGGTTCCGCTTCGACCGAGAGACGGCCGCTCTCCAGTTTACCGAGCGACGCGAATGGATTCCCGAGCTGGGTATGACCTATGCCTTGGGCGTTGACGGCCTCTCTTTTCCACTGCTGCTCTTGACTGGCTTGCTTGGTGTTGTCGCCGCAATCGCCTCCCTGGGCATCAACGAGCGCGTTAAAGCCTATTTCGCGTGGTTCTTGCTGCTCGAGTTCGCGATCCTGGGCGTCTTCGTCGCTCAGGACTGGTTCCTCTTCTACGTCTTCTGGGAAATCAGCCTGGTGCCGATGTTCTTCTTGATTGGGCTATGGGGCAGTGTGCGGCGCGACGCGGCCGCCATGAGCTTCTTTCTCTATACTCTCGCCGGGTCGATCTTCATGCTGCTGGGTATCATCGCCGTCTACCTCAGGGCGGACCCTCACACCTTCGACATGCAGGAGTTGATGCTGGCGAGGGTGCAGGACGGTTGGGACCAGGCGTTCCAGATTCTCCCCTTCCTCGCCTTCTTTCTGGGATTTGCGGTCAAGATCCCGGTCTTTCCGCTGCACGGCTGGCTCCCCTTGGCCCACGTGGAAGCTCCGACGCCAGTCAGCATCATTCTCTCTGGGCTTCTGCTGAAGATGGGGGCCTACGGCCTGTTGCGTGTCAGCGGTCTGCTGCCGCTCGGCCTGGAGTGGTTTGCGCCGGTACTGATGATCCTTGGGCTCGTCAACATCATGTATGGTGCCCTCCTCGCCTGGCGGCAAACGGATCTGAAGGCAATCGTCGCCTTTTCGTCGATCGACCACATGGGCTTTGTGCTCCTGGGCATCGCCGCGCTGAATGCGGTCGGCTTTAGCGGAGCGCTGATGATGATGCTGACCCACGGCATTATCACTGGGGCGCTCTTCTTCCTGGTCGGGGTGATCTACGACCGCGCCCACACCCGCGACCTGACTGAGTTTGGCGGGCTGATGTCGCGCGTCCCCAGTTTTTCGATTCTGATGTCGCTGGCGTTGCTGGCATCAATGGGCCTGCCGGGACTGGCCCAGTTTGTCAGTGAGTTCCACGTCTTGCTCGGGGCGTTCCAGCGCTGGGGGCTGTGGGTCCTCGTTGCTGGTGTCGGCATCCTCATCACCGCCGCCTATTCACTACGGATAATCGCCCGTATGATCATGGGTCCGCTCAATCCTCGTTGGGCCGACCTCAAGGACATCAATCGTCGAGAACTGGTGGCGGCCGTGCCGCTGGCGGTGCTGATGATTGCGTTGGGTCTCTTTCCCAGCCTGGCGCTCGGGCTCATGGATACCACGCTCACCGAGATGGCCGCCGTCTTTCGGTAAAGGGTCAGACGATGTCGATGCGCCCGAGTATTACAAGCGAGATGCGCCACCACCTCAAGCACGAGGTGGACCATTTCAGTCATGTCTTGTCTAGCCAGGGACCGATCGGTACGTTCATTCACCACAATACTCTGCACGGGTTGCAACATCTGCCATTCGAGGAGGCGGTCGCTGAGGGCCAGCGTCTGCTCGGTGGTCGCGGCTATTTGCCGAACGAGGAATACCGCCGGTTCTACCGGGCGGGGCGGATTACGGACGACGATCTCGACGCCGCCTTCAGTGGCCGTCCCGCGCTTGCCGGCGGGCCGCGCCTGGCGACAGTTGGCGGACAGCCAATCGAGGCCGAGCAGGTCTGTCGCATCCACCTGCTGCACGGCATCGAAACGATCGATCCCGCCCAACTGCGCTACGCGGTCTATGAGGGGGGAGCAACGCGACGCTTCCGCGACGATGTCCCCGCCGAGGCGCGCGCCGACCTGCTAGGCAAGGCCGCGACTGAGCTGGAAGGAAGCTGGGCGCGCGTGGGCGTGTCCTGGACGCTGGCGGATTGGATGCGGGCCCAGACGAACCTGGATCTCCCCGGCTGGCTGCGCGCTCAGGTGGCGCGGCAGGTCGCCGAAGGCGAGACCGGTCCCAACGGCGCCCCGGTTGAGATTTGGCTCAACCGTCTGGCGATTCCCCCCGATCGGCGGGACGGCTATCTCGGTTGTATCGACCGCCACTTTGACGGCGGCTTCGACGGCGTTGGGAAGGGCGATGCGGCCCGCCGCATCTGGCTGCGCGAAGAGGCCACGCTGCTCAAGCAGCTGGCGCGTCGGCACTTCGGCATCCGCGGCACGTTCAGCGCGATCCAGCGACACGTCGAGAACGATCCGGAAGCCTACGCGCTCCGCTCCCTCTGGCACGCCTGTCTGGCCGGCTACGGTCTCGAGGACCCGTTCTCAGCCACCGATCCGCGACACCTGCAGGAGCGAGATCCGGATGGCCTGCCGGAGGAGCAGCGTGAGCAATTTCGGCATATGGAGCGATGGGGTGGCCCACCCGTTCCGCTCACTGCCGA
>JACCSN010000855.1 GCA_013812985.1 Hyphomicrobiales bacterium
GGGGCCGGCCAGCGTGCCGGCCCTTTTTTATTGCCGTTCACTTCCGCGTGGGCCGGCGAACGATTCGCCGTCGCGGGGGTTTGTGGATCGCCATGAAGCCCAATGACGAAAGCGGGCGCCTCCCGACCGCGGAGCGGCCCTTCCGCATCCTCATCATCGCCGGATCGGACCGCCGGCAATACAATTGCCCCGGGGTCGATTCCAAGGCGCGCGCCTTGATGCTCCGCATGGCGGAGCGGCTCCCGGCGGAATGGGAGATCGATTACGAGGATATCGGAAACGTCTTCGGCCGGGCGCGCATCCAGAGCTGCAATGCCTGCGTCTCGACCGCGATGCCGCTCTGCGTCTGGCCGTGCAATTGCTACGAGCCGGGCAATAAGGCCGAACCGGATCTCATGTGGGATCTGGAGCTTTATCAGCGGCTCGACCTCGCCGACGCCTGGGCCATCATCGCCCCGGTCAACTGGTACGGTCCGACCAGCAATGTGAAGCTGATGTTTGACCGGCTCGTCTGCATGAGCGGCGGCAATCCGCGCGAGGATCTGATCGACCACAAGGATCCCGAGAAAGCCATGGCGCTGGAGAAATCTCCTGAATGGGAGGCGCTCAGCCGCAATCACCTTGAGGGACGGACAGCCGGTTTCTTCTCCTATTCCGACGAGGGCGCCGACGAGATGGGCGCGGACGGGCGGCCGAAGAAACTCCGCCACAAAGCGTGGTTCGACGCGCAGGCCGAGCCGTTCGAGGATATGAGGCAGGCCTATGCGCCGCTGGTGTGGCAGAGCCGGTTCAGCGGCGTGGAGGCGCCGGACGCCCTGTGGCGGCATGGACTGACCGGCGTGGGTCTCGCCTATAGCGAAAACCAGGCGGAAGATATGATCCGCGAGGACGGCTTCATGGCCGGTTTCGACAGCTGGACCGACGACTTCGCGGCCTTTGTCGCCGCGAAGGGCAGGGTGGAGCCTGGAGAGTTCCGCGCCTTCGGCCGTGAAGCGCCTGGTCACAAGCTGGCGGATGCTAAGCTGAAGATCCGGGAATGGCGCATGAAGCTGGGGATGGCGCCGGCCGGATCGTCGCCCGCCAGGCAGGAGGCGCTCGGGCTGAACCGGGACAGGCGCTTCGATCCGAGCGAAAGCGAGGGTGAGAAGCTGCGCCGTTAACAGGGTTTCATCCCACTTGCAACAGAGCGGCGCCAAAAACGCGCTTGCTCCCAAATGGTTCCGGGACTGCCCCAACATTTCTTTTTGAGGTCCGATTCTCGCCTTTTTTGGAAAGCCTTTGCGCGGTTCCGAAATAAACCGGGAAAACGGAACTCATGCACTTTGTCCAAAAGGGAATTGCCGCGGCGACACTCGTCGCGGTCTCGATAGCAGCTTTCCAGGGCGTGGCTTCCGCTCAGACGGGGCGAGCCTCCTGGTATTCATTGACGAGCATGACCGCCAACGGCGAGCGCTGCAACCCGAAGGCGATGACCGCGGCGCATCGATCGCTCCCTTTCGGAACAAAGGTGAAAGTTGAGAATCTGAAAAATGGCAAGACCGTTGTCGTCCGCATCAATGATCGTGGTCCCTTCATCGGCGGCCGGGTCATCGATCTGACCAAAGCGGCGGCAGGGAAGCTCGGCTTTGTCAGCGCCGGGACCGCCAAGGTGAAACTGACGGTGCTGGGCCGGGGTTAAGCCTGCTCCAAGATGCAAACGAAGCCCGCTCCTCGGCGCGCGATTCGCGCTTGCTGATGGGCCGGGCGTGTGCATAAGTGGCCGGGCGACGGCTTCGGTTGCGGAAGCCGGCGAGGTGTTGGGCCCCGGATTTGCGATTTTTTTTGCCCCGAATGAGTGATTCCTCTCCGAAACGCCGCACGCTTGCCCGCGCCGGCCCTCCCGCCCCTGTGGGCGGGGGCCGGCTGGCTTTGTTTCCTCCAGAAGGTTTTGAATGATGAGCAACCACGGCGGCGACGACGACGAGTTCAGCGAGCGTCGGCCAGATCGTGACCGTGACCGTACCCCGCGGCGTGGCGGGCAGCGGGAAATCGGGACAGATTTTGGCAGCAACGAGTTTGGTGGCGGCGGTGGCGGCGGTTTCGGTGACCGTGCGGGCGGCAGCCCTGGCGGTCCTGGCGGCGGTTTCGGTGATCGCGGCGGCGGCGGTGGCGGCTTTGGCGATCGCAGCGGCGGCGCCGGCGGCTATCGTGGAAGCGGGGATCGCGACGGCGGCGGCTACGGTGGTGGGCGTGGCGGCGGTGGCGGCGGCTATGGCGGCG
>JACCSN010000903.1 GCA_013812985.1 Hyphomicrobiales bacterium
CACCGTTTGCCGTTTGGTCATGGCGTAGGGTGCCGGCCGACAGCAAGGGAACCAACGCCGCCGGGAGTATTTCCCGCCTATAAAAAAGGGAGGATGCCCAATTCGGACTCTCATGCGCGCCAGACAATCCGCGATTCCTGAACTGGCCCCCGACCGGACACCTCGGCATAACCTGGAGGGCTTGAGGCTATCCTCAAGCACAGGCTTATGTCTGACGATTATCGACGGATCGAACTGATCACGGGCACGGCTCGCCGGCGGCATTGGTCGACCGAGCAGAAGCTGCAGATCATTGAGGAGAGCTTTGAGCCGGGCGAGACGGTGTCCTCGGTTGCCCGTCGGCGCGGCGTAGCGCCCAACCTGCTGTATCGTTGGCGCCGCTTGATGACCGAGGGCGGAGCGGCAGCTGTGGGATCAGATGAACCGGTTGTCGGGAGCTCGGAGGTGCGACGGCTCGAAGAGCGCATCCGCGGCGGTTTATAGCCGATGCAATCGCCGAGGCGCAGCGCGACCGGGTCGATAGAACGGACCAGAATTCGTCGGATATGAACTGAATTGTGGGACCGTGACGAGGGTGACTCCCGCCGGACTAATTGCGGCTTGGCGCGACGCCTGCGTGTTCGAGAGGATCAACCACATGCTGGTCATGGCCGATCGCCAGCGCGCCGGACGGCAGGCCAGCCCCTCGGCGGGCATCATTGACAGCCAGAGCGTCAAGACGACGGAGGCCGGCGGTCCGCGGGGCTACGACGCCGGCAAGAAGGTCAAGGGCCGTTTCCTCGAGCGGGTCTTCGCCGACGGCGGCTACGATCATGAGCGCGTCACCTCCGCAACCGATGTCATCGTCGAGATCGTTCGCAAACTGGCCGGCCAAGTCGGCTTCGTCGTCCTGGCGCGGCGCTGGGTGGTCGAGCGCTTCTTCGCCTGGATCGGTCGCAACCGTCGCCTCGCCAAGGACTTCGAGGCGACCATCGCCTCCGCCCGAGCCTTCCTCTACGCCGCTTCCGTCATGCTCCTCTCACGCCGCCTCGCCAGGCCCGCTTGAGTTTCGAAACCGACTCTTAGCCAACAATCCACCTTGTTTTCCTAACCATATGCTCCTACGTCAGGTGATTAGCACTCTGCCTTCGTGAGTGCCAAGACGCCCAGCCGGGCGTCCACAATCATCCCAGAGGAACGACCCATGAAATTTCGTCCGCTGCACGACCGCATCGTCATTCGCCGCATCGAGGGCGAAGACAAGACAAAGGGCGGCATCATCATTCCTGACACCGCCAAGGAGAAGCCGCAGGAAGGCGAAGTCGTTGCCGTCGGCCCGGGTGCCCGCGACGAAGCCGGCAAGCTTGTCCCAATCGATCTGAAGGCTGGCGATCGGATCCTGTTCGGAAAGTGGTCCGGCACAGAGGTCAAGATCGACGGCGAAGAACTCCTCATCATGAAGGAGTCCGACGTCATGGGGGTGCTTGAGAGCACCCAGGCCAAGCGGAAGGCCGCATAGGCGCCGCCGGTTTCAGCAGAGCGAATTCAGGAGAACTAAAATGGCCTCCAAGGACGTAAGATTTTCCACCGACGCGCGCGACAAGATGCTGCGCGGCGTCGATATTCTCGCCAATGCCGTGAAGGTGACGCTTGGCCCCAAGGGCCGCAACGTCGTGCTCGACAAGAGCTATGGTGCTCCCCGCATCACCAAGGACGGCGTAACTGTCGCCAAGGAGATCGAGCTTGAGGACAAGTTCGAGAACATGGGGGCGCAGATGGTGCGCGAGGTCGCGTCCAAGACCAGCACCATCGCCGGCGACGGCACCACTACCGCCACCGTGCTTGCCCAAGCCATCGTCAAGGAAGGCGCCAAAATGGTGGCCGCCGGCATGAACCCAATGGATCTGAAGCGCGGCATCGATCTCGCGGTCGTCGAAGTCGTGAAGAACATCGCCAGCCAGGCAAAGAAGGTGAAATCCTCCGCGGAAATCGCCCAGGTCGGCACCGTCGCCGCCAACGGCGAGGCGGACATCGGCCGAATTATCGCCGAAGCGATGGAAAAGGTCGGCAACGAGGGCGTGATCACGGTCGAAGAAGCCAAGTCGTTCGAGACCGAGCTCGAGGTGGTCGAGGGGATGCAGTTCGACCGTGGCTATATCTCCCCGTACTTCATCACCAATGCGGAAAAGATGGTCACGGAGTTGGAGGACCCATACATCCTCTTGCACGAGAAGAAGCTCCCCAACCTGCAGGCCATGCTGCCGTTGCTTGAGGCTGTCGTTCAGTCTGCAAAGCCACTGCTCATCATCGCCGAGGATGTCGAGGGCGAAACGCTTGCCACATTGGTCGTCAACAAGCTGCGCGGTGGCCTGAAGGTGGCCGCTGTGAAGGCGCCTGGCTTCGGCGATCGCCGCAAGGCCATGCTGCAGGACATCGCGGTTCTGACCGGCGGCCAGCTGATCTCCGAGGACCTCGGTATTAAGCTGGAAAACGTCACGCTCGACATGCTCGGCCATGCCAAGAAGGTGACGATCTCCAAAGACGACACCACCATCGTGGACGGCGCCGGTGAGAAGTCGGAGATCGAGGGCAGGGTCGCGCAGCTCAAGGCGCAGATCGAGGAGACCACCTCCGACTACGACAAGGAAAAGCTGCAGGAGCGCCTCGCCAAGCTATCGGGTGGCGTTGCGGTTATCCGCGTCGGCGGCGGCAGCGAAATCGAGGTGAAGGAGCGCAAGGACCGCGTCGACGACGCCCTCCATGCGACGCGCGCAGCCGTCGAGGAAGGCATTGTCCCTGGAGGCGGCGTGGCGCTGCTGCGCGCCAAGAAGGCGATCCAGGACCTCACGTCCGAAAACTCTGATGTTCTCGCGGGTATTAAGATCGTGCTGAAGGCGCTTGAATCCCCGATGCGCCAGATCGCCCAGAACTCGGGCGTTGACGGCTCGATCGTTGTCGGCAGGGTGTTCGAACACAAGTCCAACACGTTCGGCTTCGACGCTCAGACCGAAGAGTACAAGGACCTCGTTCAGGCCGGCATCATCGATCCGGCAAAGGTCGTCCGGGTCGCCTTGCAGGACGCCGCTTCTGTGGCCGGCCTGCTGGTGACGACCGAAGCCATGGTCGCCGAGCATCCCAAGAAGGAGTCCGGCGCGGGTGGCATGCCGGGCGGCGGTATGGGCGGCGGCATGGGTGGCATGGGCGGCATGGACTACTAGCTAGCTGCCCCGAAGCGAAGTAAGCATTCCACGGGGCCTAAGGGCCCCGTTGGAGCATGGAAGCGCGACCGATGATCCGCACGGCCTTGGGCATTGTCACGCTAAGGGCCGATCGCGAACCGAATCGGCCATAGTCGGCCGATGCAGTCCATCTCCTACGCTCGCCATCGCTTCCCACCCGCGGTCATCCAGCACGCGGTTTGGCTCTTCCTCCGCTTCACACTCAGCTACCGCGATGTGGAAGATCTCTTGGCGGAACGCGGCCTCGACATCTCCTACGAGACGATCCGGCGCTGGGTGCTCAAATTCGGCCCGATCTATGCCGGCATTCTGCGGCGCCGTCGGCCCCGCCCGAGTGACCAGTGGCACCTAGACGAAATGGTCGTGATGATCGGCGGCCGCCGCATGTATCTGTGGCGAGCGGTCGACGACGAAGGCGAGGTCCTCGACATCTTGGTCCAGCCGCGCCGGAACAAGGCCGCCGCCGTAAAGCT
>JACCSN010000614.1 GCA_013812985.1 Hyphomicrobiales bacterium
GTTCTGACCAAAGGTTCACGTCACGAAGCCTGAAAATTTTGGTCTCGCGAGCCGAACCCGCGTTCACGGCACCAACATCCACAAACTCGATATCTGTCGACTCACCAAAGAACTCTAGATCCAGAAGATACCGCTTGAATACGGTCGCCAGTCCCTCGACGTGGTCAATAGTGAGATATGGGCCTTTACGGGGTTGGAGATAATACAGCTTAACGACACCGGCCTCAATAAAGAAGAAGGGAACCCGGTAGCTCGCCCTTCTGTCGCGTCCGAACTGAAATTTTCTTGGGGGAAGATCGAACACCCGAGTCACCCGGCCAAAAGCCAGCGGAGCGGCTCGCGTAATCACGTCCTGGTTTGGCCTGAAACCGACTCGTTTCTGATCCGACGGGAGTGCATATAGAAGCGAGTCCAAGTGGTGAAATCCGCGGTAGGCTGTTTTCACAACCTTCGTCCCACGCAGATAGTTGAAAAATCCACCTTCAGGCTCGTAGAAACAAAGCAGCGATTTTGCTGCCGAGTCGATCGAATGCGTGTCGGCGCGGATCACCTCCGCTAGCGGCGGATCGATCAAAGGCTTCATACGTTCGCTCCTTGTTCTCCGCGAACATACATCCGCCCCCCCGTCTTTTCAAACCATTGAAGTATCAGTTCGTCAGAAATCCACATCCCCGGAACCGCTGAAATTCCGGCCTCTCGCCACACAATTTCCCAGGGTGAGTTTGGCTCGTGCGTCAGGTCAACCAGATCAAATGGGTGGAACTTACAGTAATAATCGAATAAATTGTCTAAGAAAACTCGTGTCTCTGAAGGTATATTCGCAGAAGCATTCACAAACTCACCTGTTTCAGTGTCTATTGCTAAGCCTTCCTTGAATCGGAGAACGTCCAAATTGCTTTATCTGAGAGTAGACAACTCGATTGACTGGTCCATATTGCCAAGCTTCAAAGGGCTGGCCGACCAGAGCCTCCCCCGATTTAGCAAGGTGCCACGCGTGGGCGAAGTATAATATCTTGAGGAGCGATAGGGGGGAGATCGGCTGCCCTCCAGCATCCGCCCGATCCAAAAAGTAGTTTGCGATCACCCGCGAATCGTACGGCATACCACTAATCTGGAACATTTCGTGAACAGGCGCTAGCCCCGGTGTTCACCACCACCGCTCCGGCTGAAACCGCCCCGCCGCATCCTCAATCACCTGCCCCGCCCGGAACAAGGTCGCCTCGTCAAATGGCCGGCCGATCAGCTGCAGCCCCATCGGCAGGCCGGACGCGTCGAGCCCAGCGGGAACGGCGATCGCCGGCAGGCCCGCCATGTTCACGGTGACGGTGAAAATGTCGTTCAGATACATCTCGACCGGATCGCCCCCGCCCTTCTCGCCGATGCCGAAAGCGGAGGACGGCGTGGCGGGCGTCAGGATGGCGTCGATGCCGGCGCCGAAAGCCTCCTCGAAGTCGCGCTTGATCAGCGTGCGCACCTTCTGCGCCCGAAGGTAATAGGCGTCGTAATAGCCGGCCGAGAGGACATAGGTGCCGATCAGCACCCGCCTTTTCACCTCGCGCCCGAAGCCGGCGGCGCGGGTCTTCTCATACATGTCCAGAATGTCGCCGCCCGGGACGCGCAGCCCATAGCGCACGCCGTCATAGCGGGCGAGGTTGGACGAGGCCTCGGCCGGCGCCACAATATAGTAGGCCGGCAGCGCGTATTTCGTGTGCGGCAGCGAGATGTCGACGATCTCCGCGCCCGCTTCGCGATACCAACGGATGCCCTCCTGCCAGAGATCCTCGATCTCCTGCGGCATGCCCTCCATGCGGTATTCGCGCGGAATGCCGAGCTTCAGGCCCTTCACGCTCTCGCCCACCGCCCTCTCGTAATCCGGCACCTCGACATCGGCCGAGGTGGTGTCCTTCGGGTCGACGGAGGCCATGGATCGCAACAGGATCGCCGCGTCGCGGACCGTCCTGGCGATCGGGCCGGCCTGGTCGAGCGAGGAGGCGAAGGCGACGACGCCCCAGCGCGAGCAGCGGCCATAGGTCGGCTTGATGCCGACGGTGCCGGTGAAGGCGGCGGGCTGGCGGATCGACCCGCCGGTGTCGGTGGCGGTCGCTCCGGCGCAGAGATTGGCCGCGACCGCGGAAGCAGAGCCGCCCGACGAGCCGCCGGGCACCAGGTCCGCATTCCCGCCGCGCTTCCGCCATGGGTTGACGACAGGCCCGTAATAGCTTGTCTCGTTGGAGGAGCCCATGGCGAACTCGTCCATGTTGAGCTTGCCCAGCATGACAGCCCCGTCGGCCCAAAGGTTCGCCGTGACGGTGGACTCGTAAGGCGGCTTGAAGCCGTCGAGGATATGGCTGCCCGCCTGGGAGTGCACGCCCTTTGTGCAGAACAGGTCCTTGATGCCGAGCGGCACGCCTTCCAGCGCCCGCGCCTCGCCTCTCGCGATCCGCTCGTCCGAGCCGCGCGCCATGTCGCGCGCCTGCTCCGGCGTGGTGACGATATAGGCGTTGAGGAGCGGGTTAGCCGCCTCGATCGCCGCCAGGTAGGCGTCCGTCAGCTCCAAGGCGGAAAAGTCGCGCCTGGCAAGGCCTTCGCGGATTCCGGCAATGGTGAGAGCGGTCACGCCGGTCATCTATTCGATGACTCTTGGGACGAGGAAATAGCCGTCCTCGGTCGCCGGTGCGTTCCTCATGATCTCCGCCGCGACGCCGCCGTCGGTGACGCGGTCCTCCCGTTGCTTCATGCGCATCGGCAGCACCGAGGTCATCGGCTCGACGCCGGACACGTCGACCTCGTTCAATTGCTCCACGAAGCCCAGGATGGCGTTCAGCTCGCGGCGCAGCGCCTCCGCGTCCTCATCGGTCACGCGGATGCGCGCAAGACGCGCCACGCGCTTCACGGTGCTCAAGTCGACGGACATTGAGATTTTCCAAGCAGGCCGGATTGCGGCTCGGTCTTAGACCGGAGGCGGCGAGCAGATCAACGTCTGCGCCGAACGATCAAAGTTCGACCGCTACGCCAAGCTCCGGCACGAGGACCTCCCGGCCATCGCCGCCCATCTCGGCGACGAACTCATCGGCCGATTGGGCGAGTCCGGGATACGTCGCATAGTGGCAGGGCACGATCGTGCGGAACCGAAAGAAGCGCTTGCAGGCCAGCGCCGCCGTTTTCGCGTCCATCGTGTAGCGGTCGCCGATCGGCACGAGCCCGATCTCCGGTTCGTGGATCTCGTGGATGAGCGCCATGTCGCCGAAAATGCCGGTGTCGCCCATGTGATAGAGCGTGGGCTGGCCAGGCGCTTTCACGATCAGGCCGAGCGGGTTGCCCAGATAGACGATCTCGCCCGTCTCCCGCTGCCAGCTCGACGAGTGTAGAGCGTTGACGAACGAGACCGTGAAGCCGCCGCAATCGACCGTGCCGCCGTGATTGCCGGGATTGACCTTCGCGACGCCCTGCTCCTCCAGCCAGTCGCAGATCTCCGGCGAGCCGACGAGCATCGCGCCGTGCGTCTTGCAGATCTCCAGCGCATCGCCGACGTGATCGTTGTGGCCATGGGTCACGAGCACATGCGTGCAGCCCTCGGCGGCCTGGCGCGGCTCGCCCTTGAAGGAGGGAT
>JACCSN010000922.1 GCA_013812985.1 Hyphomicrobiales bacterium
GTCGAGATCAGCGGCGACGCGGCCGCCATCCCGATGCGCTACTTCCGCCAGAACGTCGCCGTGGAGGACAAGGCCGACGAGAGCCCGGTCACGGTCGCCGACCGGGAAACCGAGCAAGCGATCCGCCGCGCCATCCAGAAGCGCTTTCCCACGCATGGCATCTTCGGCGAGGAGTTCGGCCGCAAGGACAGCGACGGCGCCTTCACCTGGATCATCGATCCGATCGACGGCACCAAGAGCTTCATCTCCGGCTCGCCTCTGTTCGGCATGCTGCTCGGAGTTCTCCGCGACGGCGATCCGGTAGCCGGGATCATCCGCATGCCGGCGCTCGGCGAGTGCTTCGCCGGGGCGAAAGGCGGCGGCGCCACGCTGAACGGGGAGCCGATCCGCTGCCGCAAGACGCCCGGCCTGGACAAAGCGGCCATCTACCTGAATGAAGCGAACCTTTTGATGGCGGAGGAACCGGAGCGCTTCCGCCGGCTGATGTCGGCCGGGAAGCTCAGGCGCTTCGCCCATGACTGCTATTCCTTCGCGCTGCTGGCTCTGGGCCAGATCGACGCCGTGGTGGATTTCGACCTGCAGCCATACGATTACCTGCCGGTTGTTCCGGTCGTCGAAGCGGCGGGCGGGGTGATCACCGATTGGGCCGGCCGCCCGCTCCGGCTCGATTCGGACGGAACGTTGCTCGCGGCCGGCAGCCCGGAATCGCACCGCGAGCTGCTTCTGTTGCTGGCCTGAGGCGGGGCGGCGCGCAGCCGCTAGCTTCCGAGCGGGGGCGATAGAATATGCTCCACGACCGAAAGGAGGAGCAATCCGTGCGCAGCTTTCAAACCGCCGTGGACGGCTTCGATCGCTTCGCGACACCCCTCATCCGTCCGCTCCGCGGACACCTTCTCCCGCAAGGGGAGAAGGGGGACGAGCGCCGGCGCGCTCCTCTCCCCCTCGTGGGGAGAGGCTGGGTGAGGGGTGATGCCGGACACCGACGAGGTTCAGCCTGCGCGGCCAACGGTTCCGACAAGCCGCTGGCGAGAATGAGCCTCAGCTTGCCGCTTGCTGGGCCACGCCCTCTTCCGTCACCGTCTCCGGCATCTTCCTCGGCGCCCCCGGCTCCGCGACCTCGTCCCCGTATTCGTCCACGCGGGCAAAAGCGTCGCGGATGGCCTGCGACCAGCCGGCGGAGATTTTTCGGTAGGACGGGTCCTTCTCCTCGATCCGCCGCTGCTCGCCGATCTCCAGCGTGTCGGTCCGGTAGATCAGGAGGTCGATCGGCATGCCCACCGACAAATTGGAGCGCAGCGTGGAGTCGAAGGAAATCAGGATCAGCTTGGCCGCGACGGCCATCCGCATCTCGGCGCTGGCGACGCGGTCGATGATCGGCTTGCCGTATTTGTGCTCGCCGACCTGAAAATATGGCGTGTCCTTCGTCGCCTCGATGAAGTTGCCCTCCTTGTAGATCTGGAAAAGCCGCGGCGGCTCGCCCTTGATCTGCCCGCCGAGAATGAACGAGCCGCTGATCAGGTTTGTGCTGTTCTCGACCGCCTCCTTCTCGGTCCGCCGCAACTCGCGGACCGTTTCACCCACCGCGCGCGCGCACTGGAACATGGTGGAGACGCTGGTGAGCGAGGCGACAGGGCTCTCGGCCCCGAGGTTAATCTTCTCGTTGAGCAGGCTGACGATCGATTGCGTGAAGGCGAGATTGCCCGCCGACAGGAGCACCAGGACGCGGTCGCCCTTGCGCTCCCAGACATGCATCTTGGAGAACACGGCGATGTTGTCCAGGCCGGCATTGGTGCGGGTGTCGGAGGCGAAGACGATCCCGCGGTCCAGCTTGAGACCGACGCAATAAGTCAAGACGAGGCTCCTTGAGGTTCGCTTCTATTGCTGCTGCTGGCGCACGATTACGTCAACCGCAAGCGATTCAGCGCCGCCGCCGCGCCGCGTTCCGGTGACCGGCGCGGCTGAGACCGCGTCGAAGCCGCAGGCCAGCCTTACATAGCGCTCCGTCGGGCAGATATGGTTCGCCGGATCGAAGCCGACCCAGCCGAGATCCTGGACATAGGCTTCCGCCCAGGCATGGTTGGCGACGGCGCTGGCCTCGCTTTCCATGTGCAGGTAGCCGGTCACGTAGCGCGCCGGAATGCGCAAACGACGCGCGGCGGCGATGAAGATGTGGGCGTGGTCCTGGCAGACCCCCTGCCCCGCCGCGAAGGCTTCCGAGGCGCTGGTCACCGAATTCGACGCGTCGGTGTCGTAGGCGACGCGCGTTGCGATCGCTTCCAGGAGATGATGCAGCCGGTCCAGGAGATGCCGGCCGCCAAGGCCGTCGGCCATCGCTTCAATCGTCTGCGAGGCTTCGGTGAGCGGGGTGGGCCGCAGAAAGACCAGCGGATTGGCCGCTTCGGAGAGTTCCCCAAGCGTGCCGCCCGTCTCCGTCGTCTCGACTTCCCCCTCCGCGGTGATCGTGATCTGGTCATAGGGCCGGCAATGGGTGATCAGGTGGACCTGATTACCGAAGCCGTCGACATAGCCGGCCGCTTTGTCGATCCCCGGCGCTTCGATGCGCCATTCCAGCACCGTCTGGGCTACATTGGATTTGGGCGTCAGCCGCAGCCGCTGAACGGCGAAGGAGCCCAAACTGTCATAGGTGTAATGCGTCGAGTGACGGATCGAGAAACGCATCCGTCTCACCCGACGGCCAGCTGAGGACGAGCGGCGGCGCCCGGCGCGTATGGGCGAAAATTGTAATCGGCCGAGAGGCTTTCGGTGAGCCGGTTGTTGCGGGCGACGAAGCCGGTCAGGAACTCGTGCAGCCCCTGGCGGAAGATCGTGTCCATCCTTGCCGCGCGCAGCATGTCCCTGGTTTCCGCGATGAGCGCCGCGGAGGGCAGCCGCTCGCCGTAATGCGTCGAGAGCCCCTCGATCGTGTCCTGCAGCCAGTCGTAGCAGAAGCGCAGCGAGCGGGGCATTTCCGGCCTGAGGATCAGGAAATCGGCGACGTTCCACGGCCGGTAGGCTTCGTTGAAGATGTGCCGGTAGGAGCGGTGCGCCGAGACCGAGCGGAGGATCGTCTCCCATTGAT